>JBJEWG010000154.1:0-11913 GCA_051884935.1 Kiritimatiellia bacterium
GGCGCCGACTCGACCGCGCTGCTCGTGTTGATGGCGGGGCTGCGCGAGGCACTGGACTTCGAGTGCGTGGTGCTGCACGTCGATCACGGGCTGCGACCCGACTCCGCGGCGGACGCGGCGTTCGTGCGGCGGCTCGCGAAGCGGCTCGGCCTTCCCTTCCGGATGACACGTCCGCACATCGTGCGGCGGCCGCGCGAATCGATCGAGATGGCGGCGCGCCGCGTGCGGCTCGCCTTCTTCGCGGAGATGACGGCGCGCCTCGCGCTGGACGCCGTCGCGACGGGCCACCACGCCGACGACGTCGCGGAGACCTTCATCCTCAGGCTGGCCCGGGGGGCCGGTCCCGAGGGGCTGGCCGGGCTCAAGCGCATCTCCCACGTCGAGGGCATCACCTTCATTCGTCCCCTTCTCGACGTGCGGCACGCGGACCTCTGCCGCGTCCTGCGCGAACGGGGCATCCCCTGGCGGGAAGACGCCACGAACGCGGACCCTTCCATCCCGCGCAACAAGGTGCGCCACCTGATTCTCCCCTGGCTGCGTGAACACCTCGACGCCCACATCACCGAGCACCTCTGCAAAAGCGCCGCGATTCTTCGTGGCGATCTGCAACGGCGTGTGGCCCCTCCCCGCGCGGATGTGGCCCCACCGGCGGCCTACACCCTGACGATCGAGCCGACGACGGGCTTCACGCGCCGCCCGCCTGCGGTCATCGGGCAGTGTCCCGCCTGCTGCGAACTCTCGCGCCGCGCGCTGGCCGGACGCACCCTCCAGCTGCGCACCTGGCAGCCCGGCGACCGCATCGCCCCCACGGGAATGGGTGGCCGCACGCGGAAGTTGCAGGACGTCTTCGTCACGGCGAAGGTCCCACCCGCGCGCCGCGCGACGCTGCCCATCCTCGTGGACGCCGCGACGGGCGACGTGATCTGGGTGCCCGGCTACAGAATAGCGGAGGCGGCCGCCGTTGAATCGGCGACCGCCCCCAGCTGGCATCTGACGCTCTCCGAGGCCTAGAACTGATAGGTCATCGAGACCGCAACCGCGTGTGAGAGGCCGTTCTTCGTCTCGAACTTGTAGCGGCGGCCAACGTCGTCGGTCAGCCCCAGCGAGTCGCCCTGCATGAAGACGAGACCGTAGCTCACGACGAGATCGACGGGGCCCAGTGCATACCCGAGGCCGATCGTGCCGATCTGGCGGTCGCCCGGCGGCAGCATCGTCGTGCCGTGGTACTTGCTGCACGGGTCCTGGTCGTACACATACGACATCATCAGCGTCAGCTCGTCCGTCAGGTCATAGGCCGCGCCGAAGCCAATGCGCCAGGAGTCGTTCCACTTCAGGGGCACGTCGCGGTCGTTGTCGCCGGGAAGGTCGAAGTGGAGATTGTCGATGCACGACCACTGCGTCCAGGTGGCCGCCACGCCCAGATGGAACTTGTCGGTCGCATCGTAGTTCAGGCCCATCGAGAGGGACTGCGGAAGGCGAAGCGAGCAGGAGGCATCGCCGTCCGCGCTCCGCGCGCCGCTATCCACCTGATCGTGGGCCTTGGCAACGGCGGCCGGATAGGCCTGACCGTAGTACTGGTTGTAGAGCTGCTGGTACATCGGGTGGGCGGGCGTGAGGCCATTCGACGCCAACGCCGCGCGAACGCCCTTGTCGACCTGCGCGGCGACGGCGGAATCGTCGTACCCGCGAACGCGCGTGTGGTTGTAGCCCTTGACCTTCGTGTCGATGTACGACTTGTACATCACGCCGGCCGACAGCTTCTCGGTGATGTTGTACTTCGTGGAGATCTGCCACCCCCAGTCGAGCATCCCGTTGTCGCCCTTGAGGTGGTCGCGCACCGTGCCGTAGTTCTCGCCGTCCTGAGTGGCCATCTTGTCCGAATATTGGTCAAAGGAGAAGTACATCAGGCGGAAACCTGCGGAGATGGACCAGTCATCCGTCACCTTGTAGGCCAGATTCGGGTTCAGCGTCAACCCCATGATCGTGGTCTCGCGGGTATCCCAGGAAAGCGGCCAGTTCTGATAGTAGTGGGACCCCAGGCCATACTCGGGGGCGAACCCCAGGCCAAAGGAGAAATCGTACGGCAGTTCCTGCGCGATATAGACGTGCGGCAGCACAAAGCAGCCCGAATCCATCTTGAGGCCCTTATGCCCATCCACGTAGGTATCGGCGGACGGATGCTCGGTCGTCATGCCAACCGTGACGACGGTGCCTGTCAGATCGCTCAAGGTCGCCGGGTTGTAGAAATTCGCGCCGGCGTCAAGCGCCTTGCCCATCACGCCGCCGCCCATGGCATTACCCCGCGCGGACCCTTCATAAAGACCAAAACCGGCTGCAAACCCAATCATCGAGACGGATATAGCCGAAATAAGTACGATTTCTTTTGAGACTGTCATCGTGTGGTCCTATTTTGTCCTTGAGACGTGCGACAGTTTAGCATATTCTGTCGCACGCCTCAAGGAGAATCTGCGACAGATGGCCTGATTCTGTCACGCACCCTCCTCGGCACCGCCCTCTTAGGGGCCTACGCCGCTGGCATTTCTAATAAAAAACTGACGCGATCCGCACGGATCGCGCCAGTTTGGTAGATGAACTCAGGATTGAGCTCAGAACCAGCCGAAGAACTTGCGTCCCTTGACGGGCTTGAGCGTCACGCTCCAGATCTCCTTCTGCACGGGGAAGATGTACTTCTGCATCGGACGGGGGCCGCAGCTCGCACCACCCAGACCAAGCTGGCGGCAGTCGAGATTCAGCACCACTTCCTCGCGGGGGGCGAGCGGCGTGCGGTAACGCTTCTCGCCGTTGCGGTGGCGGGCGAACTCCAGGTCCTCAAGACCATAATGCAGCGCCTGCACGAAGAGGGGCGTATCGCCGCTGAACTCGACGCCCGCACCCGAATCGTCCGTGAAGCGCACCGTGCGGACATCGCACTTGTAGCCGTTGTCCTGCGGGCGCACGTAGGGCTCGAACTGATCCGTGACCGTGCTCTCCCACCAGCCGAGGAAGGACCCCGTCTTGCGATCGACGTAGTTCTCCCGCGGGCCACGACCATAATAGGCCATGTTCTCAAGGGACTTGTCCAGCTTCCAGGTCGTTCCGACGCGCGGCAGGGCCGGCGGCATCACGCCGTGCGGAATCGCCGTGTTCTTGACCGTGGCCGTGCCGTCCGCGCGGAACGTCCAGGCGGCCTCGTAGGAGAAGCCCGCGCTCTTGGAGCCCGTCACCTCGACGGCGGCAATCACCTCAACGGCATTCTCGCCGTCGGGGAAGTTGACCTTGATCGGGCGCGCGTGGTAGCGCAGCTGGGTCAGCCCCGAGGCGTAGAAGCTCTGCTTGCGGTCCTCACCCCACGGGTTGCCGTCACGCAGCCAGCGGTCGTTATCCGTGAACGCGCGCTCGCACGTGAACTGGGGACCCGCCACGACGCCCGCCTCCGGCGCCGAATCGCGGAGGATCGTCTTGCCGTTCATCTCAAGCTCGCAGAGCGTGCCGGACTTGCGGCAGAAGACGGCCTTCGTGCCGCCACCGCACACGGTGACCGTGCTGTCGGTTTCCAGAACCTTGGGACGCGGCCCCTGAAGATCGACGGGGGCCGGCGGCGTGGCCGCGCGGACCAGACGCTGGTCGCGTGCGACGACGTGGCCCTTCTTCGCCCAGCGGACATCCGCCTTGAGCATGAAGTCGAAGTTCACGAAATACTCGCAGCCGGGCTTGAAGGCAGCGGCGGGGAAGGTAATCGTGAACTCGCCGCGCGCGAGCGGCGCCACGTCCGGCACCTCAAAGGCCTCCGAGGCGACGGCCCTGCCGTTCTCCAGAAGGGTCCACTTACCGTCGAAGGCGCTCGCCCGCGTGAAGCCGAAACGGTTCCACAGCCGGGCGACCCCCGTCTGGGCATTGAAGTCCTCGACGACGAGATTCCGGTAGACGTGGCCGACCTCGACGAGCTTCGCCGTGACGCTGCGGAACGGATCGACGACACCGTTCACGCAGAACGGCCCGTCGTTGGGCTGTTCGTCGAAGTCGCCACCGTAGGCGAGGAAGCGCACGCGCCGCCCCGTCTTCGGGCACACGCGGTCCGTATCCTTCCAGATGGCCTGGTCGACCCAGTCCCAGATGCAGCCGCCCATGAGCGCCGGATAGGTGTAGATCAGGTCCCAGTACTCCTGGAAGTTGCCGATCGCGTTGCCCATCGCGTGGGCGTATTCGCACAGGAAATGCGGCTTGCCCGCGGTATGCCCGCTGATGGCGAACCCTTCGCCGCCGCCTTCGCCCTTGATGTCGCCCGTCTTCGCGTTGCCCAGCTTGCCGCGCCGCTCAAGCCACTCGACGGAGGGGTACATGGTGGAATCGACGTCCGCATCCTCGTTCCCGCGCTCCCAGTGGACGAGGCGCGTGCCGTCGAGCGTCTTGACGGCCTTGATCGCGTTGCGGAACCCGTCGCCGTGGCCCGTCTCGTTGCCCATCGACCACATGAAGATCGCCGCGTGGTTGCGGTAGTTCATCACGTTGTTGACGTTGCGCTCCCTGATCGTCTCGAACCACTCCTTGTGGAGCCCCAGCCCCTCCTTGCCGTAGCCCGGCTCGTGTCCCTCGACGTTCGCCTCGGCGACCACGTAGATGCCGTACCTGTCGCAGAGGTCGTACCAGCTGTGGTGGTTCGGGTAGTGGCTGGTGCGGACGGTGTTGATGTTGTAGAGCTTGAAGAGCGTCACGTCCTTCAGCATCTCCTCCAGCGACACGGTGCGGCCGTTCTCGACGCTGCACTCGTGACGGTTGACGCCCTTGAACTTGATCGCCTTGCCGTTGAAGCGGATCTCGTTGCCCACGCGCTCCACGTGCTTGAAGCCCACGCGGCAGGCTCTCACGTCCTCGCCGGCCTTCATCACGAGCGTGTAGAGGTAGGGGTCCTCCGCGCTCCAGGCGCGGGCCTCCTTCACGACGAGCTGCCCATTCTCCACGTCGCCGACCTTGTTGAACGCCGCGTCGTAGAGCGTGGCCACGACGGGCGCGTCACCGCCGACGACCTTCGTCTTCAGCTTCAGCTTCCAGTCCTTGAACGCCATGTCCGGCACCGTCTCGACCGCAAAGTCGTCCAGACGGACCTTCGGCGTCGAGAAGAGCGTCACGTCGCGGTAGATGCCCGAGAAGCGGAACATGTCCTGATCCTCAAGGTAGCTGCCGTCGCACCAGCGGTAGACCTCGACCGCGAGCTGGTTCTCGCCGGCCTTGAGGTACTTCGTGACGTTGAACTCGCTCGGCAGCTTGGAGTCCTCGGCGTAGCCCACCTTCTGGCCGTTCACCCACACGTAGTAGGCGCTGTACACGCCGTCGAAGCGCAGGAACACCTCGCGCCCCTTCCAGCCCTCCGGCACCGTGAACGTCCGGCGGTAGGAGGAGACGGGGTTGTAGTCCGGCTTGTTCGTGTCGCGGTCGAGGATGTTCGGCCACTTGTTCGCGTGGGGGTAGCGCACGTTGACGTAGCCCGGCGAACCGAAGCCGCGCATCTCCACGCAGCTCGGCACGTCGATCGTGAACCACTGCGAATCGTCGTAGTCGGTCCGCCAGAAGTCCAGCGGACGCAGCGCGGGGTTGCCGCACCAGCTGATCTTCCAGAGGCCGTTCAGCGACACCCTGTAGTCGGTCTTCGGCTCCAGGTCGTCCGTGAACGCGGCCTTCTCGTCCGAAAGCGGCATCGAATAGGCGCGCGCCGGTTCGCGGTTGATGGAGTTGACGGCCGTGTTCTCCCAGTCGTTGACGGCCACGGCGGCCAGCGTCGCGGTGGCCGCGAGCGCGAGGATAGAACTCTTCATGTTGTCTTTATCGGTACGTGTTGTGGAAGTTGCGCCCGAAGACCGGGGCGGCCCCGCAGGCCCCCCCGGCTCCGAGGCGGACTGACTTAGCCGAACAGCTTCGACCAGAAGCCGCCCGTGGCCGTCGACTCGTAGCCGACGAACGGCTTGCCGTTGACCATCACCTGGCGGCTCTTCGGGCAGAAGGTCGCCCGGCACCCCGTGCGGGCCGCGGCGTTCGCCATGATGAGCGCGATGGCGTGCGAATAGCCGGCCTCGATCGGGGCGTTCGGGTTCGTGCGGGCGCGCACGCACTCCATCCAGTTGCGCATGTGCGCGCTCGTAAGGGCGTCGCCGCCCGTGTTCGCGCTCGTCACAACCGTCTCCTTCGGCGCCGGCAGGTCGGTCTCCTGCCACTTCTGGCCCTTCTTCAGCTCCACGCCCTCGTTCGTCACCTTGCCGGTGCCCATGTCGATGCACCCGTTCGGCCCGAAGTACTTCTCGATCGGGGACTCGCGGTTCGGGTTCGCGCCGCCGCCGCAGTTGTGCTGGTGGCTCTGGAACACGCACTGGAAGCCCTTCCCCTTCACGCCGCTCTCGCCGTACTCAAGCACGGTCGTGAACGTGTCGTAGCTCTTCCGCCCATCGACCCACTGGTAGAGCCCGCCGGACGAGACCGCGCTCTTCGGGTACGGAATGTCCATGAACCACGCCACCGTGTCGATCTGGTGGCACATCCACTGCCCGGGCGTGCCGCTCGAAAACGGCCAGAAGAGGCGGAACTCAAGGTACTTGCGCGGGTCGAAGGCGTAGGCCGCAGGGTCGCGGTCGAGCAGCCACATCTTCCAGTCGATGTCCTCAAGCTTCAGGGACTTCACCAGGTCCTCGGGACGCCGCCACCGGCGCGGCTGGTTCACGTTCCAGCGCAGGTCCACATAGGAGATGTCGCCGAACTTGCCGGACTTCAGGAACTCGCGCGCGGCCTTGTACTTCTTGCCGGACCGGCGCTGCGAGCCGATCTGGAGCACCGACCCCGGCAGCATCCGGCCGCCCGCCCGCTTCGCCTCGACGGCGTCCTTCAGCATGTTGGCCGAATACATGTCCTCGGCGAGCGGCTTCTCGCAGTATGCGTCCTTGCCGGCGTTCACGGCGTGCGCCGCGTGCTGGGCGTGCTGGAAGTCCGCCGTGGAGATGATCACCGCGTCGATGTCCTTCGCCTGCTCGTAGAGCGCCACGTCGCTGCCGTATGTGGCGACGGCATGGCCGAGCTTCTTCTCAAGCTCGGGCTTCGCGTGCTCGACCAGACGCTTCTTCCAGAGGTCGGCGACCGCCACGAGGTCGAAGTTGAGCTCCTTGTTGTGGTGCTGGAAGCACGGCAGCAGCGAACCGCGGAAGCGGTCCGAGTAGCCCACGCACGCCACGCGCACGGTCTCGTTCGCGCGGTAGTAGGCGCCCTTCGCGAGCGCCGGCGCCTGCTGCGCCTTCAGCACCTGCGGCAGCGCCGCGACGGCGGCGGCGCCCATGCCGATCTTCACGAAGTCACGACGGTTTGTTTCGCACATATGGTATTCAGCCTTTCGTTTGTTCCCCAAAGTCGATTACAGTTTACAGAAAACCGCCGTGGAACGCAAGCGGAACGGCCGCCGTGCGGCCTCTACCGCAGGATCATGAGCGTGCCGCCGCCCAGCGCCACCGTGCCGGACGCCACCCACCCCGCCGTCCCGGACGTGAAGACGCCCGTGCCGACGTCCGCGCCGTCCACGACGACGTGCCGCAGCGCGAGCGGCCGCCCCGCCGGCGCGGCCACCTTCGCGCCGCCCGTGAGCACGAGGTCGCTGTTCTTCAGCGTGCGCGCCTCGACCTGCGCCGCGGAGACCGCGAGCGTCGCGCCCTCCACCCGCACCGTCTCCAGCGCGCCCGCGAGCGTCTCCGGCGCGACCACCGTCTTGGCGTCGCCCCTCAGCATACCACCCTCGCCCAGCGTGAGCGTGCCCATCGCGAGCGTCGCGGGCCGGTCGCAGGACTCCGCCGTCAGCGCCCTGCCCGCCGCCAGCGCCACCGCGTCCGCGAGGCGGAACGTGCCCCCGGCCTTCGCCGTGTCGAGCCGCACCGCCGCGTCGCCCGTCACGTCCACGGAGGCGAGGTAGCTCTCATTGGCCAGCGGGTCGGAATCGTCCAACCGCTCGAACCTGAAGTTCGTGATGCGCGGCGTGGCCGTTGAACCGCCGCAGCCTACGCCGAAGCCGAGCCAGGCGTATGCGCCCTTCACGGACCCGGCCACGTCGAAGTCGGCGAACGTGTTCGTCACGCTCGTCCCGCCCTGCGTCATCACGCTCGTGAGCGTCTTCGTCGCCGCGTTGTACGTGAGCGCGATATCCGTCGTCCGGCCCGGCAGCGTGACGGGCCCGAACGTCTGCCTCCCGTTCCAGTCCAGGCTCCCCCCGTTGCGCGCGACCGCAACCGTGTTGAAAAAGGCCGTGTTGCCCGGGTAGAAGTTCCAGGCCACGGCGATGCCGTTCCGGATCTCGTCGAAGCCGGCCGACCTCGTGTTCTTGCCCACGCACTGGTTGCCGCGCGGGTCGTTGTGGAGGAAGAGCGAGACGGCGTCGGCCGGGCTTCCGCCGTTGACCCACAGCGAGAACGAGCAGCGCCAGTCGCCGTCCACGCGCAGCCGGTGGCGCGTCTGGGCGGTGGACACGTGGTTGCCCGTGAGCTCGCCGATCTGGATGCCGTCCGGGTAGACGTGGCGCCCGCTCGCGTGCGAGAAGCTCCAGCCCCCGGGGACGTTGAGCGCGAGGTCCTCCAGCGGCTCGCGGCGGAGGCGCAGCCCGCCCTCCGCGAGGCGCAGCGCGGCGTGCGAATTCCGCGTATCGACGAGCCCGAGGTCGCCCGCGCCCGTCTTCACCAGCGTGCCGCCGCCCGCCAGGCTCTCGAAGCCGAAGAAGCCGCGCACGGACCGCGCCGCGCGGCGCGCGTCGTGCAGGTCGGACCGGAACGTGAAGTCGCGCACGACGTTCTCCGCATACAGCCCGCCGACCTGGCCCGTGAGCCTGATCTGCGCGGAGGTGTTCGTCCGCATCAGCGCCGCCATGTCGACGTCCGTGAAGACCACGCGGTTGGCGCGCGCGCCGTCCTCCTGCGTCATGGAGACGGCGAACGTGCGCGCCGCGTCGTCGTAGGCCAGGTGGACCCGCGCGGGGCCGTATTTCACGACGTCGATCGGGTCGAAGTCCGCAACCGACGCCGGGTGCCGCACGCCGCGCAGACTGAGCTTGATCTGCGTCTTGCGCGTGTTGTAGTCGGTGCTGCCGTCGGGTTTCTTGACGTCCTCGTAGTAGCGTACCTGCATGTCGAGGTTGCCGCCCGGGCCGATCAGCGAGAACAGAAACGCATCAGCCGGCGCGTCGCTGTGCGCGCCCAGCTCGAAGGTGAAGGCGCTCTCCCAGCTGCCGCCCACGGGGTAGTACGCGACGGTCGTCGCGGTGCCGCCGAGCCGCGCGTTGTTCTGGAACCGCGAGGTCGCCAGCGAGCCGTCCTCGCGCCAGTAGGCGCCGCCGCCGAGCTGCCAGAGGGACTGGTCGGCCGTCGTCAGCGGCGCCACGAAGAGGTCCGTGCCGGCGAAGTCGTCCTCCACGTTCAGCGTCGCGCCGTCCGCGTAGTCGAGCCGCCCCATCAGGAAGCCGCTCTGCGCCTCGTTCGGACGCGTCCGCGCGGTGAACGTCTCGCCCGCCGCCAGCGTCTTCACGCCGCCCACGCGCACGTGGGCGGACGGGGAGCCCGCCTCCACGAAGCGGATGTTCGCGAAGCTGAAGGCCGCGTTGGAGCCGCCCGTGCCGCCCGTGAAGCCCAGATACGCCTCGTCCGCGCCGACCAGCGCCGCGATGTCCACGTCGTGCGACCAGCTCGCCTCCCGTCCGTCCGGCTGGCGGATCGTCAGCGTCGCGCGGTGGGCCGCCGCGTCGTAGACGAGGCGGCAGCGGCGGCGCTCCGCCCAGTTGCCGGGAAGCGTCAGCACCCCCGCCGTGCTGCAGCTCCGCACGATGTCCCCGTTCTCCCCCCAGCGGACGAGCTCGTCCCAGTAATTGACCGCCACGCCGAAGGAGTTCCGAACGCCGAAGTAGCCGACGCTGCCGGTGCCGGTCGTCGTGGTGCTCGTGTTCTGGAAGTAGAGCGTCCAGCCGTCCGCGGGCCTGCTCTTCGACGCATGGAGGAACGCGTCGAAGGCCAGCTCGAAGGACCTGTCCACCGGCACCCTGGCGTCGAGAATGGCCGCCGAGCCGCCGGTGTCGCCGTTGACGGCCGCGGTGGCCTGCACGACGCCGTCCGGCCGCCAGCTCGCGTTCTTGCTGCACACCCAGTTCCGGTCGCGCTCGATCCCCGCCGCGTCGAACGTCGCCTCCGCCGCGTCGACCCGCATCGCGCCGAGCGCCATGTCGCCCGAGACCTCAAGCGCCGCGCCCGCCTCCACCGCGACCGCGCCGGCGAGGCCGTTCGTCCACGCCTTCGGCGACACGCTCATGCGCAGCGTCCCCTCCCGCGCCGTCACCGGCACGTCGGACGCGTACATCGTGAGCACGCCCCCGCCGGTCTTCGCGATCGCCGCGCCCGCCGCCGCCGCCGCGGGCTGCATCCCGAGATGCGTGAACGCGGGCGCGTCGAGCGTCGCGCCGCCCGCGCCGACGCCGAAGGTGCCCGTCGAGCCGTTGAACCAGTCGGACATGACGCCCGAATACCCATCCGTCGTCCACGGCGCGAACGTGCCGCCGTCCACGAGCACGTCGCCGTTGCAGTAGTTGCCGGCGACGGCGTGCGCGAGCGTGCGGTCCATGCGCACGACGCCGCCGTTCTTCACCGTCAGCCTGCTGCCGGCCCGCACGTAGCCGACGCGGCAGCAGAGCTCGCCGCCGTCCACGGTCACGTCGGCCCTGGCCGACGACCCGCCCCGCCCGATCTGGAGGCCCCGGTCTCTCTCGAACCCCTCCTGGCCGCACGTGACCTTGGCCCCCGGCCCCACGCGGAGGCTGGCCTCGCCGACGCCCTCGCCGACGAAGAAGGCGTTGGCGACCGCCACGGTCGCGTCCTCGACGTCCAGCAGCGAGCGGCCATAGTAGTTCGGCTGGCTATTGCCGTTGTTGAGGACGATCTGGGAGACGGAGGCGTCCGTGCCGCCCGAGACGTACACGCTCGCCGTCACGTCGTTGTCCTTCGTGCCCGCGCCGCGCGAGATGCAGAACCAGTTGTCCCGATGCTCGTACCGCCCGCCGACGATGTCGAGGCGGGTCGATTTCTGCGTCCGCGAACCGATCCAGAGGATGTTCGTCGTGGCGTTCAGCGCGCCGGGGCCGCCCATGACCACGCGGCCGTCGTTGACGGTGAACACCGCATAGCCCTTGTCGCCGCAGAGCCCCGTCTCCTCGTCCCATTCAAGAAGATGGCCGTCCATGTTCTCGTAGACGCGGTTCCGGCCGACCACGTTGGTGAGGCCGCCGAACACCAGCGTGCCCGGGCCGTCCTTGATGAACGCGCCGTCGGTCTGCGTGACGTTGCCGGCGAGCGTCAGCGTCGTCCCCGGCTCGACCACGCGGATCGTCGCGGGCAGGCCCCTCGCGGGCGAGAGGGCAACGTCCTTCTCCACCGTCGCCGTCGAGCCCGTGTAGCGCAGGAGCCCCGTCCCCAGCGTGAACGGCAGGTCCACCGCGCCGAAGTCCGCGATCGTCGCCATGTCATGCGCGCCGTCCCCCGGCCAAATCTCGCCCTCCGCCCGGGCCATCAGCCCGAACAGCACCGTCCCGACGGACAATCCGATCTGTGCGATTCGCTTCATCTAGGTCTCCTCGTATTATTGATTCGCCACTTTCGCAAACGCCTCTCTGCAATCTCCAACCTCATTGTAGCATTTTTTTTTTTTTTTCCTGCAAATAGGAAAGTTAGGAAAGGAATCGAGGCCAGGGCCGCGAATCGGCCCCGTATATACATATAAGGACGCGCGCGCGAGGCGGGCCACCTCCCGCCGACGTCACGCCACACCAGAGCCGACGGACAGCGCAACCCCCTAGGCGATCCAGAGTTCCACTCGGCAGTGGAAATTATTTTACTGCCGAGCGGAAGAAATTCCACTGCCCAG
>JBJEWG010000155.1:0-11875 GCA_051884935.1 Kiritimatiellia bacterium
TGCCCTCGTCGAGCCTCATCTCCTAAGCGTCCAAGCTCCTATTCACCGCCCGCGCCCATTGTACCCGAGCACCCGCCCGAACGCCCCCGAGTACCCGCGCGGGTGATGCTGGAGAGTATGCCGTTTCCATCCCGAGGCTACGGCATTCTCCTCCCGACGAAACGGCAAATCATCACCGACCCGGCGGTACAATCCCCCCGACATCCGGGGTTTGGTTGCGCAACCAAATAAATTCTCTTGCGCAAGTGAACAGATTTAGTTGCGCAACTGAATTCATTCTCTTGCGCAACCCAGCCCCAAATCTTCCTATCATCCGACCGGGGTGATGCGCACCACCCAACCGGATGATGCGCACCACTTGACCGCCCCCTCCTAGGCGAAACGCCTACCCCTCCTAGATGAAACCACGCCCGCCCCTGGACACCCCCGCGCCCCCACCTAGACCGCTCCACATCCCCATCGAGACGATTCCCCGCCACCCATCCCGCCATATCTACTATATCCGCCGACACGCCGCCCGGTTTTAAGAAACTCCGAGCGTTTACAAAGGGCTCCGCTAACGCTCCGCCTGATACTTCGCGCTTCTTCAACGACTATTCGTTGACTTAAAACTATCACGCCACTTACCTATGGATAAGGAATAAGGGCTGGCGGGGGGTTATAGATAAGGAATAAGGGCTGGCAGGGGGGTGTGGATAAGGAATAGGGCTGGCAGGGGGGTATAGATAATAGGGATAGGGCTGGCGGGGCGGTATAGATAAGGGATAGGGCTGGCAGGGGGTTATATATATAAGGAATAGGGCTGGCAGGGGGCGGATGCCCCTGCCACGGGACCGAGAGCTGGCTTCTTATCGTGACCTTCCTGCTTCTTGTCGTGTGCTTTTTGAAAGGAGAAAGCCGTTGATTGACAGAAAGAAGTCGTTGAAGCGTCGCGAAGCGTCAGGCGGTTCGTTAGAACCGCCCTTTGCAAACGCTCGGAGTTTAATAATGACCACCCGCCCAAACGCTCGGAGTTTAAAGCCAAGCACCCACCCAAACGCTCGGAGTCCCGGGGTCAGGGCTGCCACTCGATACTGGCGACGATATCGGCGAGGCGGGCGTCTACGGCCTGGCGGCCGACTTCGACGAGACGCTGGGCGTTCCGGAAGTCGAGGGTCTTCACGTCATCGACCACGGGATGGAGCAGCACGTCCGCAGGGGCGTCGGCGAGGACGCGCCGCGTCATTTCGCCGTTGAAGACGCGGAACGTCTCCACGAGCACGTCGAAGATGTTCATCTCCCGGAACGACTTGCGCGGCATGGACTCGGCGCGGGGCGTGATATCGACCGCGATCACCTTCGTGGCCCCCAGCGCGCGGCAGACACCGACCGGCAGGGGGTTGACGAGGCCGCCATCCACCAGCACGCGCCCGTCGCGTTCGACGGGGCGGAAGACACCGGGGATCGACATCGAGGCGCGGACGGCGGAAAGCACGTCCCCGGAGCGGATGTCGATCTCCTCCCCCGTGCGGAGGTCCGTCGCCACCATGGCGCAGGGGATGGAGAAGTCGGCGAAGTCGCGGGCGGTGATGAGCTTCGCGAGGAGGCGTTCGATCTTGCCGCCGCGGACCAGGGCCTTGTTCGTGAGGTGGCCATCGACGAAGAGGCGCGGCAGCTTCCTCCAGTCCGGCTCGGCGCACCACGCGAGGGCCGCCGGGAGGTTGCCCGAGGCCATGATGCCGGCGGCGATTGCGCCGATGGAGGTGCCGGAGACGCAGTCGATCGGGATATCCAGCTCCTGAAGGCGCTGGACGACCCCCAGGTGGGCGAGGCCGCGCGCGCCGCCGCCCCCCAATGCCAGGCCCAGCCTCATGTCACTCGCCGAGGTCGCTCTTGGCCGTCACCTGGCGGGGGCGGTCGTAGCACGCGAAGAGCGCGTCCGTGAACCGGCGGTCCGGCGCCTTCGTGACGAGGCTCACGAGCGGCACGATCGCGAACCCGGCCAGCATCGCCACCGCGCCGCTGTTGATCGGCGAACGCAGGAAGACGGGCAGCGAGGCGCGCCACACCATGTTCACGACCATGAGGCCCGCCCCGAAGAGGAAGCACGCCCAGCAGGACGCCTTGGTGGTGCCCTTCCAGTAGAGCGAATAGAGGAACGGCGCGAGGAAGCTGCCCGCGAGCGCGCCCCACGAGATGCCCATCAGCTGCGCGATGAACGTCACCGAGCTGCGGTACTGCTGGATGGCGAGCACGGCCGAGATCGCGATGAAGACCAACACGAAGACGCGGATGGTGAAGACCTCCCGCTGCGGGGACATCCCCTTCGCGACCGTGCCCTTGAGGAAGTCCGTCGTGAGCGTGGAGCTTGAGGTGATCACGAGCGAGGAGAGGGTGGACATCGAGGCGGAGAGCACGAGGATCACCGTGAGCGCGATGAGGCCCGGCCCCAGGTTCGAGAGCATCGCCGGGATGATCGCGTCGAAGCCACCTGCGGGGACGACCGCGCCGCCCTTCTCGACCGTGCCCACGAGGTCGCCGAAGAGCCGCCCGAAGCCGCCGAGGAAGTAGCACCCGCCCGCGATCACGAACGCGAAGAGCGTGGAGATCACCGTGCCCTTGCGGATCGCGTCCTCGTTCCGGATGGCGTAGAACTTCTGCACCATCTGCGGCAGGCCCCAGGTGCCGAGCGAGGTGAGGATCACCACGAAGAGCAGGTTCAGCGGGTCCGGGCCGAAGAACGAGGTGAAGACGCCGGGCGTGGTGGAGACGCCGGGGTCCTCCACGCGGGCCAGCGCGTCGAGCGCCGCCATCAGCCCGCCCTTCGAGGCGATCACCGCCCAGATGACCGCCGTCAGCCCGAAGAGCATGATGATGCCCTGGATGAAGTCGTTGATCGCCGTGGCCAGATACCCGCCCGCGATCACGTAGATGGCCGTGAGCACGGACATGAGGACGATGCACAGCGAGTAGTCGATCGAGAACGCCATGCCGAACAGGCGCGAGAGCCCGTTGTAGAGCGAGGCCGTGTAGGGGATGAGGAAGACGAAGATGATCGCCGAGGCCACCAGCTTCAGCGCCCGCGAGTCGAACCGCCGCCCGAAGAACTCCGGCATCGTCGAGGAGTCGAGATGCTGCGAGAGGAGGCGCGTGCGGCGCCCCAGCACCACCCAGGCGAGCAGCGAGCCGATCACCGCGTTGCCGATGCCGGCCCACGTCGCGGAGACGCCGTACCGCCAGCCGAACTGCCCCGCGTACCCCACGAACACCACCGCCGAGAAGTAGCTCGTGCCGTACGCGAAGGCCGTGAGCCAGGCCCCCACCGACCGGCCCCCGAGCACGAAGCCGTCCACCGAGCGGGCGCCATGCCGGCACTTGAACCCAATGCCGAGAAGGACCAGGAAGTAGACGGCGAGCAGGACGAGTTTCATCAATGGTTCTCCAGTAATGCGAATTGGAAGCCGCGTATTCTAGCACATCCCCCCGCGCGACAACAGGGGAATCGGCCGCGCGCGCGGGGAGAAAAATGATATACTGGGCGCATGGACGCGCATTCCATCCAGTCACCGACCACAGAGGAGGTCGTCAAGCTCCGGGACGTCTGCCGGCACTACACCGTGGGCGGCGAGACCGTGAAGGCGCTCGACGGCGTTTCGTTCTCGATCCACCGCGGCGAGTACTGGGCCATCATGGGCCCCTCCGGCTCCGGCAAGAGCACCCTGCTCAACATCCTCGGCTGCCTGGACCGCCCCACCGCCGGCAACTACTGGCTCAACGGCGTGGACGTCGCCCACATGGAGGACAACGAGCTCTCCGACCACCGCCTCAAGAACCTCGGCTTCGTCTTCCAGAGCTTCCACCTCATCCCCCAGCTCTCCGTGCTTGAGAACATCGAGATGCCCATGTTCTACCTGGGCGTCCCGCCCGCCGAGCGGACGCGCCGCGCCCGGGAGCTCGCGGACCGCGTGGAGATGAGCCACCGCCTGCAGCACCTGCCCGCCGAGCTCTCCGGCGGGCAGCGCCAGCGCGTCGCCGTCGCCCGCGCCCTCGCGAACGACCCCGCCGTGCTGCTCGCGGACGAGCCGACGGGCAACCTCGACTCCAAGACCTCCGTCCAGATCATGCAGCTCTTCCAGGAGCTCTACGAACAGGGCAAGACCGTGATCGTGGTCACCCACGAGCCCGACATCGACGCCTACGCCCACTCCCACATCGTCGTGAAGGACGGTCGCCTTCTCGACTACCGCCGCTAATCCCCATGCAGTCGCTCAACTTCTACTGGCCCTTCATCAAGCTCGGCGCCACGGACGTGTGGCGCCACAAGACACGCTCGTTCCTCACCATGCTCGGCATGGTCTTCGGCGTGGGCTCGGTCATCGCCATGCTCGCCGTCGGCGAGGGGGCCAGCCACCAGGCCCTCGAATCCATCAAGCGCCTCGGCAGCCAGAACATCATGGTGAACTCCATGAAGCCCACCTCCGAGGAGGGCCCCAGCTCCGCCGCGCAGGCCCAGGCCCGGCTGGCGGTCTACGGCCTGCTCTACGACGACGAGGCGCGCATCCGCGAGACGGTGCCGGGCGTCGAGCGCACCGTCCCCGCGCGCATGGTCCGCCGCAACGCCCGCTTCAACGAGCGCCAACTTGAGCTGCGCATCGTCGAGACCGTGCCGGACTGGTTTGACGTGGTGCCGCGCCCCATCCTCGCCGGGCGCGTCCTGCGCGAGAACGACCTCGAAACGCACGCGAACGTGTGCGTGCTCACCGAGTTCGGCGTGCGCAAGCTGCTCGCCGCCGAGGAGATGCTCGGCCAGCACGTCCGCCTCGGCAGCGGCGTCTTCGAGGTGGTGGGCATCGTCAAGAACGAGAGCGGGGGCACCGTCCGCGCGCCGGACTCCGAGGCGGACGCCTACATCCCCATGACCACGGCCGCCCGCCTCTTCGGCGTGGCGAACATCCGCCGCGTCTCCGGCGGCATGGAGGGCGAGAAGGTGGAGCTCTCCCAGATCATCGTGCGGATGCGCGGCACCGCCGTCGTCGAGGCCGGCGCCAAGGCCATCGAGTCCATGCTGCGGCGGTTCCACAAGAAGCAGGACTTCAAGATCGACGTGCCCCTCTCCCTCCTCCGCGAGGCGGAGAAGACGAAGCGCACCTACAACGTCGTGCTCGGCGCCATCGCCGGCATCTCCCTGCTCGTCGGCGGCATCGGCATCATGAACATCATGCTCGCCTCCGTCACGGAGCGCACGAAGGAGATCGGCATCCGACGCGCCATCGGCGCGCGCAAGAGCCGCATCGTCGTGCAGTTCCTCATCAACACCTGCGTGCTCTCGATCGGCGGCGGGCTCGCCGGGCTTGTCGTGGGCGTGGCGATTCCCCTGCTCATCACCCTCTTCACGAAGATGCCCACCGTGATCCAGCCCTATTCCATGGTGCTCGCCTTCGGCATCTCCGTGGGCATCGGCATCGTCTTCGGGCTCTACCCCGCCCTCCGCGCCGCCTCCCTCGACCCGATCGAGGCGCTGCGCCACGAGTGAGGCCCCCATGCCGCGCCGCACGCGCATCGGCTTTCTCCTTCTGGCGGTGACGCTCCTCGCCATCGTCTCCGGCCTCCGCCGGGGCGCCACGGACGAGACGCAGACTTTCCGCTGGCCCGTGATGGGCACGATCGCGCAGGTGACGGTGCGGAACCGGTCCTTGTCGCAGACGGACCTCCCCGCCCTGCAGCGGGTCTACACGCGCCTCGACGAACGCCTCTCCGCCTGGAATCCCGACTCGGAGCTCTGCCGCCTCGCCGCCGCGCACTGCACCAACTGGCTTGTCGCCGCCTCCCCCGAGGTGCGGCCCTGCTACGCCGCCGCGCTCAGGCTCGCGCGGGAAAGCGGCAACGCCTTCAATCCCCGCGTCGGCGCCCGGCTTCGCGAACTCGGCGTCTCCGGCGGCGGGGCCTATTCCGACTTCGACCTCGGCGCCATCGCCAAGGGATTCGCCGTGGACGTGCTGGCCGAGACGATCACGCGGCGAAGCGCCGGCGCGCCGCCCGCGCTGCTGCTCGACCTCGGCGGGAACCTGCGCGTCGTCGGCGACGGCGTGTGGCGAACGGGTGTGCGAAACCCCTTCGACAAGGCGGGCCCCCTCGTCGGCGTGATCGCGCTCACCAACGGGGAATCCATCGCCACGAGCGGAAACTACGAACGCTTCATCGAGCAGGACGGCGTTCGCCTCTCGCACATTCTCGACGGGCGCACGGGCGCCCCCACGCGCGGCATCGCCGCCGTCACGGTCGTCACCCCGCCCGAATACGGCGCCGTGCTGGCGGACGGCCTTTCCACAACGCTCTTCGTCCTCGGCCCCAAAGACGGCGCCGCCTTCCTCGCGCGCCATTACCCGCGCGCCCTCGCGCTCTGGATTCCGGATACCCCCGCCGCGCCCCGCGTCATTCTGACAAAGGAAATGGCCAGACGACTTCAGCACGTCGTCTGGCCATCCGAGACCCGCACGCAGACGGAACGCTAGAACCTGCCCGCGAAGAACCGGTCCATGATGCCGGCATACTCGGCGTCCGTCCAGCCCGACTCCTCGATGGAGACCCAGCCGTTGTAGCCGATCGCCTCGATGGCGCGACGGACGCGCTTCCAGTCGATGGACCCCTCGCCCAGGCGCACGAACGCGCCTTCGTTCGCCGCCGCGCGGTCGATCTTGAAGTCCTTGATGTGGAGCCTCACGATCTGGTCGCCCAGCGCCGCCAGCCATCTCTCGACGGGCGCGTAGCGCACGTGGTTGCCGAGGTCGAGATAGGACTTGATCCACGGGTTCTCGAACGACCGGATGAACGCGGACGCGAACTCCGGCTTTACCCAGAGGTTGTTCCACACGTTCTCGACGCCGAGAATCACGCCGTGCTCCGCCGCGTGCGGCGCAAGCTCGCCCAGCGCGTCCTGCGCGAACCGCGTCGCGTCGTTCTGCGCCACCACGTAGTCCGCAAACCCACC
The DNA here is from genome assembly GCA_051884935.1 of Kiritimatiellia bacterium. Lineage (GTDB taxonomy): Bacteria > Verrucomicrobiota > Kiritimatiellia > RFP12 > UBA1067 > RUG572. Next base: position 6,968 of record JBJEWG010000155.1, read on the forward strand.
GTCCGCCGTCGCGCGCCGGAGCTCAAGCGTCTTCGCGTCGAACTCAAGGTCGAACTGCGAGGGCTTCGGCATCTCGATGCCGCCCACGCGCCCCGGCACGATCAGCATCACCGGCGCGCCATAGGCTTCGGCGATCTCGATGTTGCGCTTGCCCGTTTCGATGGCCTCCCTGCGCTTCGCGGCGTCCTTCGAGTTGAATTCGAGCCAACCGCCCATGAACGAGTGGATATTGAGCCCGTTCTCCTGGGCGAGGCGAAGCGTCGCACGGGCCTCGGCCACCGTGACGGTCTTGTCGTGCAGCTCAATGCCGGGGAAGCCGGCCTGCCGCAGGTCCGCGACGACCGCGGGCGTGAGGCGCGGACGAATCAGCGCCTTCCGCAGCTGCGTTCGGAACGGCACGTCCGCCGTCTGGGGCCGGGCCCTCAACGCGCCCGCGGCGCCCGCCGCGGCGAGCGTGAACAGGAATTTGCGGCGGTTCATCAGGCCGGGTCCTTTCCGGGGACGATTCCGAAGCCTTCCTTCGGCAGCGGAACGTCGTTCGTCTCCTCGAAGGTCTGCGCGCGGAACGCGGCGTTCCAGCCGTTGAAGAACTCGGACTTCTCGTTCGAAAGGATGTCCGTCATCTTCACCTGGCGCCCCGAGTAGGCCGCGAGCGTGCCGATCACGCACGTGGCGGTGGACATTGCGACCTGCTCGCCCTCGTTGACGAGGTTGCCGCTCAGGATGCCGGAAAGGAAGTCCGCGTGCTCCATGACGAGGCCGTTGTCGTCGCGGCCCTCGATCGCCTTCAGGTCCTCCGCCACGGGCCGCCCGTCGAAGCGCTTGATCCTTCCGCCCACGGATATCTCGCCCTCGGTTCCCACGAGGCGCGTGCCGAACGGATTCGCGCAGCCGTCCATGTGGCGGCCGAACGTGGAGACGTGCAGCTCCCCGCCGTAGTCGTAGTCGATCGCGATCTCGTCGTAGATGTCGCCGATGCCGGCGGGGCGACGCCAGCGGGCGCCCATGCCGAACGCGCTGACCGGCGCACGGCCGATGAACCAGTTCGCGAGATCGACCTCGTGGATGGCCTGCTCGGTCACCTGGTCGCCGCTCATCTCCCAGAAGTGGTACCAGTTGTTCGCGAGGTAGGAGGCGTTCGTATCCGCGGGGCGGCGCGGACGCACCCACATCGAGCCATGGCAGCGATAGACGCGGCCCGCCATGATCTTGCCGATGGCGCCCGCGCGGATCGGGCCGATCTGCTTGAGGAAGCGGTTCGAGTGGCGGTGCAGCGTGCCGGAGAGGATCGAGAGGCTCTTCGCCTTCGCGTCCGCCACCGTCTTGAGGAACTCGCGGATGCCGAGCGGATCGGTGGCGATCGGCTTCTCGGCGAAGATGTGCTTGCCGGCCGCGACGCAGGCCGCCGCGTGGCGGGCGCGGAAGATCGGCGGCGCGCAGAGAAGCACGATGTCGCAGTCCGTCGCGATCACGTTCTTGTAGCCATCCGCGCCGCCGAACGCCATCTTCTCATCGACGCCGTAGCGCCGGCACACGTCCACCGCGTGCTGGCGGTCGAAGTCCGCCGCCGCCACGAGCTGCACCTTGCAGCCCAGCCGCTCGGCGGCCGCCGAGATGTCGTGGATCGCGCCGCCGCCGTGCCACTTGCCGTCGATCATCTGCCCGCAGACGCCCCCGCGCCACTGGCATCCCCGCCCGCCGCAGCCGACGAGGCCGACCTTGAAGACCTTCTTCGCGTCGCCCAGAACCGCAGGCGCCGCGGCCAGCGCACCCGCGCCGACCATGAACTGACGTCTTGAGAACTCCATACTCGCTCCTTTCGAATGATTCAACGATGGAGCAAGTATACCACAATCCCAGCGGCGGCTACTTGGCTTTCGCGGCGGCGGCCTTGCGGAGCTGACGGATCTTGGCGCGGATGGCCTTGAGCATCGCGGGTATCTCCGTGAGGTCCTTGACCGACTGCTCAAGCGGGCAGAGCCCGGACTGATCGCGGTTGAGAATCTGCGGCACGACCTTGTCCGCCGAGAACGCGACGCCGTGCTCCTTCAGCAGCGCCTGCGCCGGTTCGCACATCAGCGCCGCATGGACGCGCTTCGCCCCGAAGGAGACGCAGATCGCGGCGGCGGCCTTGCCGATCACCTTGTCGATGACCCAGGCGTCCTTCACGTCCGCCGGCGCCCGGTCGCAGAGGTTCAGCAGCGGCGAGAGCCCCCGCCCCTTTCCGCTCGCGCAGATCATGCCGCCCTTCACCACCACCACCGCCGCGCGGTTCGTCTCGAAGAGGCGCCGCGCCTCCGTGAGAATGTCCTCGTCGCCCATCGGCTTCACCTCCCGGTGCACTTCGAAACCCTTCACCGTCATCGCCGGCAGCGGCCGCGCCGGGCACAGATGCTCGCACGCGCCGCAGCCGATGCACTTCATCTTGTCGATGGCCGGCACCTTCGGCGCCGTCTTGTCCGTCTCGCTCGTCGGCACCTGGTAGATCGCCTGGACGGGGCAGTGGCGCACGCACGCATCGCACGAAACGCCGTCGGTCGCCGCGAGGCAGCGGTCCCGGTGCCACACGGCGTGCCCCAGATGGATGTTGCGCTTGCGCTCGACCGTCACGGGGCGGATCGCTCCGGCGGGGCACACCTCGCCGCACGTCGTGCACTCGGGGCGGCAGTATCCGTTCTCGAACCCCATCTCGGGCTGGAGCAGGCTCCGCGCCCCGCGCGACGCGCGCAGCACGTGGCTGGGGCACTGCTGCACGCAGAGCAGGCACCCCACGCACCGCAGGCGGAATGCGTCGAGCCCCACCGCGCCCGGCGGCAGCACCGGGGACTTCCGCGCGGGGACCCCGGGCGGCGTCACCGGCGCGAACCCACCGTCGAACACCTTCTCCTCCTCGGCGAACACTAGACCCGCCGAGACGCCCGCGCCAACGAGAAAACCTCTTCGATTCACCTCGACCATGTCAGAGCCCCCTTTCCGCAGACCGCGCCGCAGTCAAAGCACGCCACGCACTTCGAACGGTCGATCGTCCCCGTCGCGACGTCGATGCACCCGGCCTTGCAGACGCGCGCGCACAGGCCGCACTTCACGCACTTCGAGGCGTCGATCCGCGGCTTCAAGAGCGAGACCTTCGCCGTGTAGCCGAGCAGGGTGCCGACGGGGCACACCGCATTGCACCAGAGCCGCCCCTTCCACAGCGCAAGCGCCGAGACGAGCGCCAGCGTGCCGGCCGCCGCCACCACCACCGCCAGCGGGGGCGCGACGACCTCCACGGCGTGGAACGCGTAGCTCGCGTGGCGTTCGGCCCACTGGGCCAGCACGTTGTTCCCCATCCGGTAGAGCGGCGCGAACAGCGTGGACGCCGCCCGCCCGTAGATGGCATACGGTTCGAGCCACTGGAAGTGAAGCCCGAGGAAACCGCCGCCGAAGAACACCGCCGCCAAGGCGATGCGCACGCTCTCGCGGGTCAGCCGCGCGGGCTTCGCCTCCGCCGAGACGGCGAACTTGAACCCGAACAGGCGACGCAGGAAGATCAGAACGTCCTGGAAGATGCCGAGCGGGCACACCACGGAGCAGTAGACGCGCCCCAGCAGGAGCGTGCAGGCCAGAATCGCGATCACCGTCGCAAGCGACAGCGCGAGCGCGGAGGGCCACAGTTGAATCTTCGCCGCCCAGCCGAACCAGCCCGCGGCCGTGCCGGTGAAATCAAGGAAGGTCGCCGTGAGGGCGAGGAGTGAGAGCGTCGCCAGGGCGACGCGGAGATATCTGAGCTTACGCACGGCCGTTCCTCCTGAGCTTCTCGACAAATGCGTCCACCTTGCGGATCATCGCGGGGATCTCGATGGACTGCGGGCAGTGCGGCGCACAGCGCCCGCACCCCGTGCAGCGCTCCGCGCGGCGGAGCTTCGGGATCGCCCGTTCGTAGTCGATGAGGAACCGCCGCCGGTTCTGCTCGTAGTTGGGGTCCTGCGGATCGTCCGGCAGGCGGTCCTCCGCGAGGGCCGTGTTCCAGCAGGCGAAGATGCCGGGGATGTCCAGGCCGTAGGGGCAGGGCATGCAGTAGTTGCAGGCCGTGCAGGGGATCGAGTCGTCGCTCAGGAACGCGCGCGCCGCCCGCTCCAGGGCGCTCTTCTCGGCCTCGTTCAGCGGCTTCAGCGGGGAGTAGGTCTTCACGTTCTCCTCGACGTGCTCGATGTAGGTCATGCCGCTGAGCACGGTCAGGACGCCCGGGGGCGTCCCCGCGAAGCGGAAGGACCAGTTGGCGGGCGTCGCCGCCGGGTCGAGGGGCGTGAGCTTGCGCTGCACGGCGAGGTTGAACTTCGCGAGCCGCCCGCCGAGAAGCGGTTCCATCACGACGACGGGGATGCCCTTCTCCGCGACGAGCGTGTAGAGCGTCTCGGCGTTCACGTTGCGGGGGTTGACCTCCTGCGCGTGGCGCCAGTCCACGAAGTTGAGCTGGATCTGGACGAAGTCCCAGTGCACCTTCTCGTGAAGCGAGAGCGCGTGCCGGAACACCTCCTCGCTTCCGTGGAAGGAGAAGCCGAGATTGCGGATGCGTCCGGCCTCGCGCTCCTTCAGCAGGAAGTCGAGCATCCCGTTGTCGATGAAGCGCTTGTTGAAGACCTTCATCGCGTCCTTCCCGCCGCCGCCGATGGAGTGAAGCAGGTAGAAGTCGATGTGGTCCGTGCGAAGCAGCCGGAACGACGCCTCGTACATTCCCTTCGAGCCCTCGAAGGACTGGAGCTTCTCGTTGAAGTTCGAGAGCTTCGTCGCCACGAACCACTTCTCGCGCGGGTGCTTCGCGAGGCAGTCGCCCAGCACCTTCTCGGACTCGCCGCGGCAGTAGGCGGGCGACGTGTCGAAGTAGTTCACCCCGTGCTCGATGCAGTAGTCGATCTGGCGCTGGACGCG
>JBJEWG010000156.1:0-11716 GCA_051884935.1 Kiritimatiellia bacterium
ATAGGGAATCGGCACCACGCCCCGCTGAATGGTGGTCAGCTCGCCGCGGTTCACGAACAGCACCATCACGGCGTCCATCTTCGGATTGGCCGCGCAGGCGTGGCGGAGGATTCCCTCCATGCCGCGAATGGCGAGCTCCCGCGTATGATGGGCGTCCTGGTCGTCGTTGACGGCAAACTCGAAGAAGAGAAGATCGGGCGTCCCCTTCTTCAGGACGTCCTCCTCGAAACGGAACGCGCCCGTCGTCGAGCAGGTGGAACTGACGCCGGCGCTGATGAACGTGAACGCGCAGGCCGGGAAGCGCCGTTTGAGGTCGGCCGCGACGAGCGAACGGTATCCGTTCATCTCGGTGATCGAGCCCCCGAGAAACGCGACGGTCCCCCGTCCCGTCCGCTCGAAGATGGTTCGGGCATTCGTCATCGCCCCCCTCGGAACCACGCTCTCGCCGAAGGGCCCCACGGACGAAAACGCCGTCGATGAAAACACAAGCGCCGCCAGGAGGGCGACGCGGCGAAAACAAGGCTTCATGCACAGATCCTTTCGGATGATTGGGAGGGAAGGGAAACTAGCGCGCCGGATGCGGCGCGAGCCCCAGTTTCTGCCAGGCGCGTTCCGTCGCCACACGGCCCTTCGGCGTGCGGTCGAGATAACCCTCCATGATGAGGAATGGCTCATAGGCCTCCTCGATCGTGTCCGGTTCTTCACCCACGCTGACGGCGATCGTGGAAAGGCCAACCGGCCCGCCCCCGAACTTCTGGCAGATGGTTTCGAGAATCTTCACGTCCATCTCGTCCAGCCCCTGCGGGTCGATCTCCAGCAGGGAAAGGGACTCCACCGCCACCTGCCGCGTGATGAGATTATCCGCCTTGACCTGCGCGTAGTCGCGCACGCGGCGCAGCAGATTGTTGGCGATGCGCGGCGTGCCACGCGAACGGGACGCGATTTCCAGCGCGCCCTCCGGCTCGATGCCGACGTTCAGCTTCTCAGCCGAGCGCGTCACGATGGCGGCCAACTCGCCGGGTTCGTAGTAGCTGAGGCGGTTGACGAGGCCGAACCGCGCCCGAAGCGGGGCCGCAATGAGGCCGATGCGCGTCGTGGCGCCGACAAGCGTGAAGCGGGGGAGTTCCAGGCGCACGCTGCGGGCGTTGGGCCCCTGGTCGATCAGGATGTCGATTGCGAAGTCCTCCATCGCGGAATAGAGGTACTCCTCCACCGTCTTCGCCATGCGGTGAATCTCGTCGATGAAGACGATGTCGCCCGCCTCCAGAGACGTCAGCAAACCCGCCAGATCGGCGGGTTTCGTGAGGACGGGGCCGCTCGTCGTCTTCACGTGAACGCCCATGGCATCGCCGAGAATGTAGGAAAGCGTCGTCTTCCCCAGCCCGGGCGGCCCTGAAAAGAGAACATGGTCGAGCGTCTCGCCGCGGTCCCGCGCCGCCTGAACTGCCAACTCCAGTCGGTCGCGGATCTTCCGCTGCCCAACGAACTCGTCGAACCGCCCGGGACGCAGTTTATTGTCGAAAACCGCGTTCCGCCGATTCAGCTCGTCGCTCGGTCGCCCGTTCTTCATAAATGCCAAAAAGAAGGAGCAAGCCTTCGGCCTGTTCCTTCTTTTCCGAGACGGAGACCGCCTTACTGCGCCGCAGGAGCAGAACCGTCGTCGCCGTAGCCCTTGCTCTTGAGATAGTCGATGACCTTGCCCACGTGCGTGAGCTTCTCGGCGTCCTCTTCAGGAATCGCCGCGCCGAATTCTTCCTCAAAAGCCATGATGAGCTCGACGGAATCGAGCGAATCAGCGCCCAGATCGTCGATGAACGACGCTTCAAGGTTGACCTGCTCCATGTTGACGCCGAGCTGGTCCACGATAATCTCTTTCACGCGATCTTCAAGCTTGCCTGCCATTTGTTTTCTCCTTGTGGTTGGAAACGGTTATAGTGTATCAAAACTTCGGTCTTCACGCAAGGGCCAAACCCCGCACGCGGCATTTTCATGCCGCGCGAGGGGTCGGGCGACCGCGCGCAATCACCCAATCATGCCGCCGTTGACGGAAACGATCTGCCCCGTGATGTAGGAGGCGTCCAGCCCGGCGAGGAACGCCACGCACTTCGCGATGTCCTCGGCCGTGCCGAAGCGCCGCAGCGGGATGGTGTCCATATACGCCTTCTTGACGTCGTCGGGCAGCACGTCGGTCATCTTGGACTGGATGAACCCAGGCGCGACGGCGTTGCAGCGCACGTTGCGGGAGCCGAGCTCCTTCGCGGTCGTCTTCGTGAGGGCGATCACGCCCCCCTTCGAGGCCGTGTAGTTCGCCTGGCCGGCGTTGCCCATGATGCCAACCACGGAGGCGATGTTGATGATCGCGCCGCCGGCCGACGTGCCGTCCGCGGCCTTGTTCTTCATCATCGGGCGCGCCACGGCGCGCGTGAAGAGGAACGTGCCCTTTAGATTGACGTTCAGCACCGCGTCCCAGTCCGCATCGCTCATGCGCATGAGCAGGCCATCCTTCGTGATGCCGGCGTTGTTGACCATGATGTCAACCGTGCCGAACTGCGCGATGACGGCCTTGACGCACGCATCGACCTCCGCGCTCTCGGCGACGTTGCACCCAAGCGCGATGGCCTCCGACCCCGCCGCCTTGACGATGCCGACGGTCTCCTCGCACCATTCCGCCTTGAGATCGACCACGGCGACGCGGGCGCCCTCCTCCGCGAGCTTCTTCGCGATCTGCTGCCCGATGCCGCGCCCCGCGCCGGTGACGATGGCGACCTTGCCTTCAAGTTTGCCCATTCCGAATTCCTTTCGACTCGATGATTAGTTGCAGAACCGAACGCCCTCTCAGCCCAGCGCGGCGGCCGTGGCCTCCAGAGAGGCCAGATCGCCGACGTTGAGCGTGGTGAGCGCGGCGTCGATCTTCTTGATGAGGCCCGAGAGCACCTTGCCCGGGCCAAATTCGACGAACCGCGTGCAGCCGAGGGCCTTCGCGGCCGCGATGTCGTCCGCCCACCGCGTCGTCTCCGTCACCTGACGCAGCATCACGTCCTTGATCACGGCCGGGTCGGACGAGTGGACCTGCCCCGTCACGTTGGAGATCACGGGGATCTTCGGCGCGTGGAACGTGATGCCCTCCAGCACCGGCGCCAGCTTCTCACGGGCCGACATCATGAACTTCGAGTGGAACGCCCCCGCCGTCGCAAGCGGAATCGCGCGCTTCACGCCAAGCTCCTTCGCCGTCGCCGCCGCCGCCGCGATCTGGTCCTTGTCGCCGGAGAGGACGACCTGCGCCGCCGAGTTGATGTTCGCCGGGGTGCAGCCCGTCTTCGCGCAGAGCTCCTCCAGCTGCGCGGGCGAAGCCCCCACGATGGCGATCATGCCGCTGGGCGTGGCCTCGCAGGCCTCCTGCATGAAGCGGCCGCGCGCCTCAAGCACCGTCAGCGTCGCGTCGAAGTCGAGCACGCCCGCCGCGCACAGCGCCCCCCATTCGCCCAGCGAGAGCCCCGCCGCCGCCACGAACGGCGTCGCGCGCTTCTTCTGCAGCGCGAGGAACGCCGCGTAGCTCGTCACGAAGATGGCCGGCTGGCAGACGTTGGACTTCGTGAGCGCCTCGGCGGGACCCTCGAAGCAGACTTTCTTCAGGTCGAACCCCAGAACGGCGTTCGCCTTGTCGAACAACTCCATCACCGTGGCGTCCGCCTCGGCGAAATCCTTGCCCATTCCGGGCACCTGGGCACCCTGGCCCGCGAAAATACAGCAATCGGACATATCTATCAATCTCCTGTCTTGTGGTCGAATATGATAGCACAAACCAGCCCGCTTGTGGTCCCTATTCTGCCATCCTCAGCGGATCACGAGGCACATGCCGCCCTTGCGGATCTTGAGCCACAGCCCCGTCTCGTCCTTCATCACTTCGACGGAATGGCCCTTGTAGCCCGTCGGCGCGGTCACCGACCACCCCGCGAGCAGATTCCCACCCGCCGTGAAGCGCGCGAGGCCATACTCCCCCGCAACGGGCTCGTCCCCGGCGAACGCCACCGCGATCACGCCGGTCGTCGGCACCTTGACCAGCGTGCCGGAGCCATCGCACCCGCCGATCACGGGCGCGGGCTTCGTGAAGTCGATCGTCACCGGATAGGTCTTCCCCGCCGCCGTCTCGGTAAGCGTCACCGAGCCGGTGAAGTTCTTCCCCCGCATACGTCGAGCCTCCTTTCCCGAGTTCTCCCTTTCTGTCGTGCGCTTTCATCTCATATCGCCACGCGACGCGGACACTCCCGAGCCTCCACACGAACACTCCCGGGCCTCCACGCGGACGCCCTCGGCGCGGTCGCGCGGGTCGTGCCGGAGGGTACGGCGTTCTCCTCCCGACGGCATGGCAGATCAGAACCGACCCACCGGCGCAATCCCCCCGTGATTTCGACTTCACTTGCGCAAGCAATCGAATTCTCTTGCGCAAGCGAGGAAATTCAGTTGCGCAACTAAATTCAGTTACTTGCGCAACCAAATTCAGTCACTTGCGCAACCAAATCCCAAATCGCCCCGACATCCGCCCGTATCTCCTAGGTGAAAATCCCGTCCCTCCTAGGTGAAACCACGCCCGCTCCTAGACCGTCCCCGCCGCTCATCCCGCCACATACGTACAGATGGCATTGGAAGCCTCCGTACTCTGCTTGTGAAAGCGGAGCAGATGTGTATTCATAATCCCAACCTTCCCCTCTTGAATGCAGTTCAAGAGGCCGTTGGAACGCCGGTGGCGGTGAGGGACTTGGGGAGTGGGGGTTAGAGAACGCCCTTGGAGGACGGGATGCCCTTTTCGCGGGGGTCGGGGGCGACCGCCTGGCGCAACGCGCGGGCGAAGCTCTTGAAGATGCCCTCGCACACGTGGTGCGTCTCGTCGCCGTAGACTTCGCGCGTATGGATGTTGAGCCGCCCCTCCACGCTGACCGAGCGGAAGAACTCCTCCAGCAGCTTGACCTCGAAGTCCCGCACCATCAGGTGCTTCTTCGGCGAGATGAAGACCAGAAACGGCCGCCCGCCGAAGTCGATCGACGTCTCGCAGAGCGCCTCGTCCATCGGCACGCTCGCGAACCCGTAGCGGGTGATACCGGCCCGGTCGCCGAGCGCCTGGTTGAGCGCCTGCCCGAGCACGAGGCCGACGTCCTCGACCGTATGGTGGTAGTCCACGTCCAGATCGCCCGCGCACGTGACGGAGAGGTCGATCAGCGCGTGCTTCTTCAGCAGCTCCAGCATATGGTTGAAGAAGCCGATGCCGGTGTCGATCTCGCCCCGGCCCTCGCCATCCAGATCCAGGGCGAGCCTGATCTTCGTCTCCCGCGTGTTCCGTTCGATTTCCGCGCGTCTCATGGTGCTCTCCTCGCTTCCTCAGTAGATTTTGTTCTCGCACCCCTTCGCGAGGCGCGCGATGTTGCTCTTGTGCTTGTAGATGACGAAGACGCCCAGCAGCGTCATCACCACCTTCAGCGGCAGCGTCGGCGCGGCGAGGGGCGTGGGCACCCAGATCGCCACGGCGAGGAACGCCGCCGCGAGCATCGACCCCAGCGAAATGTAGTGGCTCAGCCACACCGTCACCACGAAGAGCGCGAACGCCACCGAGACGAGCCACGGAATCAGCGCCAGCAGCATCCCGAATGCCGTCGCCACGCCCTTCCCGCCCTTGAACTTCATGTACGGCGTGAGCGTGTGGCCGATCACGCACGCGAGCCCTACCCACACGGGGTCGAGGGCCGGCAGCGCGTGCCGGACGGCGAGCGTGGGGAGCAGTCCCTTGAGGACGTCGCAGAAGAACGCGAGGAACCCCCACGTGTGCCCCACCGTGCGGTAGACGTTCGTCGCGCCGATGTTCTTCGAGCCGACGGTGCGCACGTCAACGCCCCGCATCCGCCCGATGAGATACCCGAACGGAATACCGCCGATCAGGTACCCCCCCAGAATCCAAAGCGCTTTCGCCACATTCTCGTCCATAGTCGTTTCTCCTCTATTCGCTGAACCTTGAAGACTCACCTCGGCCGGGCATGGTCCGCGCCGATGTATTCGCAGGGCGCCTTGCGTGCGCAGAGCCCCTGGACAAACCGCAATCCGTAGCACAGGTGCGACGCGATCACGCCCAGCCAGGTCACCAGCCAGACGGCCGGATTCAGGGCGACCGCGCTCGCGGCCGTGAGAACGCCGTACACCGCAAGCGGCAGCGTGTAGACCCCGAGCGCCGCCACCGCCACCGCGCCGCGCGCCGCCGGCCACGCCGCCACCGCCCCCCAGCCGATCAGCAGCGTCGCCACGTAGGCCAAGAAGGCCGTCGGCACGAAGTACGAGAGGTGGAGGGAGTTCTCGGGGAACCGCTTCACGAAGTAGCCGCGGTGGAACCCGTAGCGCCCCAGCTGGCGCAGATGCGGGCCGAAGAGCCGCCGCCGGTGGTGGTAGACCAGCGTCCAGGGGTCGTAGACGATGCGCTTCTTCGCCTCGCAGACGATCGATCGGCAGAGCAGCGTATCCTCGCCCGGCCAGAAGTCGGTGCGGTAGCCGCCGAAGGACCGCAGCAGGTCCGTCCGCACGAAGAGGTTGCAGCTCGGGTAGTCGTCCACGTCCCGCAGCACGCGCCCGCCGACGTAGCGGTAGCGGTAGGCGCCGCTCACGAAGACGTTCTCGTAGACGCGCCCGCCGGCCTGCGCGAGGAAGCCGTCGCCGGGCGGCGTCACGCCGGGCCCGCCCACGCCGCCGATGTCGGGGTTGCCGAAGTACTTGACCGCGTTCTCGATCCAGCGCGCGTCCGGGTAGGCGTCGTCGTCGATGAAGGCCACCACGTCGCCCCGCGCGGCCCGGATGCCGAGATTGCGCTTCTCGGCGGGCCGCACCTTGCCCGTGGGGATGACCGAGAGGTTCGGGCAGGCCGGCAGGCGCCCCGCGTCGAGTTCGCCGTCGGGCAGCACGATCACCTCGAACGCCCGATGCGTCTGCCCCGCGAGCGCCGTCAGGCACTCGTCCAGCATCCAGCTTCCGGCGGGGCACGCGATGACGACGCTGACGAACGGCGTCTTCGCGAGCGGCGGCGGCACCTCCACCTTCGCGTAGTAGTGCAGCACGCGCAGGCGGTAGAAGACGGCGAGCGTGTCGTGGATCATCTCGCGGACCGTACGCGCCTTCAGCGCGCCGAACTTCTGCCCGAAGCGGATCTCCACCGGCGCCTCGCTGATCTTCGCGCCGCGCCCGCGGGCGATCGCCAGCAGTTCGAGGTCGAAGGCGTAGGTCTTCACGAGCATCCGGTCCAGCGCCGCGCCGAGCGGCTCGCGCCGGAAGAGCTTCATCCCCGTCTGCGTGTCCGTCACCGGCAAGCCGATGAAGAGCCGCACCAGCCCGAAGTAGACGATGCTCGCGAGGCGGCGATGCCAGGGATACTGCACGGACGACTCGGGGTGGCGCTTCGAGCCCACGACGATGTCGCTGCCGTGGCGCACCATCGAGTCGAAGAACTTCGGCAGCATCTTCGGCGCGATGTCCAGATCGCCGTCCAGCAGCAGCACGTAGCCGCCGCGGGACGCGCGGAAGCCCACCTTGAGCGCGTTGCCCTTCCCCGCGTTCCGCTCGACGAAGGCGGGCCGGACGCCCCCCGGGTGGCACGCCGCCGCGCGCCGCAGCGCCGCCGCCGTCCCGTCGCAGCTGCCGTCGTCCACCGGAACGAGCTCGTAGGGAATCCCGCCCGCGTCCAGACAGGCGACGACCGCCTCCAGATTGCGCTCGATCACGCCCGCCAGATGGTAGACCGGCAGAACGACGCTCAGAAGGTCCCCTTCAAGGACCTTCCGCGCAGACGTCCAGTCGCTTGCGTTCATGATTGTCGGGTCGTTGGTCGTGCGGGGTGCCTACGAGGCCATGAGGCGGCGCACGGCGAGGGCGATGTCGGCCACGCGGTTCGTGCCGCCCTCGCGCTCGACGGCGATCGCGCCCGTGTAGCCGGCCTTGTCCAGCGCGGCGAGGAAGGCGCGCGCATCGACCTTGCCGTCGCCCCACGGCACCTCCGCGCCCCACTCCACGCCCGGCTTCGGCGAGGGCAGCGCGTCCTTCGCGTGGACGTGGCGGATCCAGGGCGCCAGCTTCGCGACGGCCGCCACGGGGTCGCCCATGCCGTAGAGGAGCATGTTCGCGGGGTCGAAGTTCACCCACACGTTCTTCACCGTGCCGAGGAAGCGCACGAGGTCCTCCGCCTTCTCCTGCCCGGTTTCGAGCAGCAGCTGAAGACCGTTCTCGCCGCAGGCGTCCGCGAGGAACTTCACGCGGTCGGTGAACGTGGCGATCGCCTTGGGGCTCGTCTCGTCCAGATAGCCGGCGTGCAGCGTGAGGTAGGGCGTCTTGAACTGCGCGGCCAGCTTCGCGGCGGCGCGGATGAGCTTCTTGTTCGCCTCCCAGTGCTCGTCGGGGACGATGCCGCCCGTCTTGCGGATCGTCGCGGGCGTCGTGTAGTCCTCGTAGGAGAACGAGAGCATCGAGGCGGAGACCGTCCACGCGCCGCTGTCGATCAGCCCCTCCACGTAGCCGCGGGCCAGCGACCCCTCGGCGGCGCCGTGCCGGGCGTCGCCCTCCAGAAACGGCTGCAGCGCCAGATGGACGTGCCGAACGCCAATCCGGCTCATCTCCACCGCCACCTCGCGGATGGGCTTCTGGAACGACCAGGAACAAACCGAAATCGGATGCTTCATCTTCTCTTCTCCATAACGAACCGCGTGAGATTATCTCATCTTCCGCCGCGGCTGGCAATTAGAAAATGGCCTCAGCCCGCGTCGCCGTCCTCGAAGGCGAGGCAGCACTTGAACCGGCCGCACGTCCCGTTCAGCTGCGCGAGGTTCCCGCCCGCGCCCCGAAAGCGCTCGGCCGTGAGACGCGCCGGGTAGCGCGTCTGCCAGGTGGCGCAGCAGCACGCCCGCCCGCACGGCCCCAGCCCCCCCATCACGCTCACCTCGTCGCGCGGACCCATCTGCCAGACGTTCACGGAGCCCCCGAAGCGGCGGCGCAGCTCGGCGATCGGCCGCGCGAGGTCCGGATGCTGCGCCTCCGAGACGAAGCGGATGAAGAGCCGCGTGCGGCCGAGGGAGAGCCGCGCGTACGGCACGCGCAGGTCCGGCACAACCGCCGTCGCCGCCGTCATGAACACCGCGCGCATCGACCGGGCCACCGTCTCGTTCGCGGCGATCGCCGCCTCGTCCGCCGCCGTCCTGCGGCGCAGCAGCTGATACCCCGGCAGACGCGCCCCGTGGCGCGCGGGGTCGAAGTCGCCGCTCTCCGTCACCATCCCCACGTCCTCGCCGTAGTCGAGCGCCACCACCACCGGCGTCCCGTAGGGCGGCGGCGGCGAGGGGCAGCGGACGAGGAACAGCCCCCTCTCGGGCATCATCACCTGCGCGACGAGGGGCGATTCCGTCATTTCGCCGCCTCCACGCCGAAGCGCAGACGGTCCGCGAGGAAGAAGAGCACCGCCTGCTCGTTCATGTTCCGGTCGTCCACCGACACGGCGAACTCCTCGACGGCCTCCACGTTGTAGAGCGCGGCGGCGAGCGAGAGCCGCGCCGCGCGCGTCTCCAGCACGCGCCGCCGCGCGTCGTTCACCAGCGGCGGCCCCGCCTCGCCGTCGCCGTCGCTCAAATGGGAGGGCGGCGCCGCCACGAGCGCCAGCAGATCGCGGAACCAGCTCATGAGCGTGGCCGTGAAGTCGCGCCGATAGTCCTTGTAGCACGAGGCGACGAGCGCCTCGTAGGCGTCCTTGCCCGTCTCCTCCCCCGGACCCTCCTCCGCCGTTTCGAGCTCGGCGTCCACGGACTCCTTCGCGGCGGCCTGCAGCGATTCGAGCACGGCGAGGAGTCGCCCCGCCGCCGCCGCGCGGCCCGTCACGCCCTTCACCCCGTCGCCCGCGAGAATGTCGAGCACCGTCCGCCGGTACGGGTCCCGTAGCATCCGCGCCCGCGCGTCCGGCAGGTCGATCCGCTGGCAGCGCGAGATGATCGTGGGCAGCAGCTGCTCGGGCTGGTCCGTGAGCAGCAGGAACATCGTCTGCGGCGGCGGCTCCTCAAGCGTCTTGAGGAAGGCGTTCGCGCTCTCGGTCTTCAGTCGGTCCGCGCCCAGCACCACGCCCGCCTTCCATCCCCCCTGGAACGCCGTCTCGCCCATCGGGTCGATCAGGCGCGTGCGCATCGCCTCCACGGAGATGATGCGGCTCTTCTTCTCGGGGGCGAGGCGGTGGATATCCGGGTGCGCCCGCAGGTCCCCCTCGCCGAAGAGCAGCCTCAGCACGCGCTCCGCCAGCTCCCCCGCCATGCCGCGCACGCCGCCCACGACGAGATAGGCGTGCGCGGGGCGCCCCGCCGCCACCGCCTTCTCGATCCGGTCGTATGCCGCCTCCACCGTCATGCCGGGATCTTCCGCACCGCCGCGAGCACCTTCGCCGAAACCGCCTCGCGTTCGCCGGACGAGTCGATCACGACGAACCGCTCCGGCTCCGCCCGCGCGAGTTCGAGGAAGCCGTCCCTCAGCCGCCGGTGGAACTCGCGCCCCGCGAGCTCGATGCGGTCCGCCACCGTCGCCGTCGCCGCCTGCCGCTCGGCCAGCCGCGCGCGGCTCACCTCCGGCGGCACGTCGAGCAGGATCGTCAGGTCCGGCACCAGCCCCTCCGTCGCGAAGTCGTTCAGCTGCCGCAGCAGCCCCACGTCGATCCCGCGCCCGTACCCCTGGTAGGCGAACGTCGAATCGGCGAAGCGGTCGCAGATCACCCATTCCCCGCGCGCGAGCGCCGGACGTATGACGTTCGCGACCACCTGCGCGCGCGCCGCGAGGAAGAGCAGCACCTCCCCGCGCGTGACCGGCGGGTCCTCAAGCTCCTCGCGCACGAGCCCGCGGACCTTCTCCGCGAGCGGCGTCCCCCCGGGCTCGCGCGTCACGAGCACGCTGCGCCCCTCCTCCCGGAGCCGCGCCGCCAGTTCGCGCACGTGCGTGGACTTCCCGCCGCCCTCCGGCCCCTCGAACGTGATGAACCTGCCCCTCACGCCTTCGTCACGCTCTGCCCGGCCTTGGAATCCTTCACCGTCCAGCCCGCCGCCGCGATCGCGTCGCGCAGCCGGTCGGACTCCGCCCAGTTCTTCGCCGCCCGCGCCGCCGCCCGCGCGTCGAGCAGCGCCTGCACCTCCGCCGGCACCTCCTCCTTCGCCGCCTTCCCGAAGAAGATCACGCCCAGCACCTCGTCCATCCGCCTAAAGACGCCCAGCGTCCCCGCCGCCCCCTTGCCGTTCGCCTCGCGCACCAGCTCGAAGAGCGCGGCGAACGCCTTCGGGATGTTCAGGTCGTCGTTGACCGCCGCCGTGAAGTCCTCCAGATGCCGCCGCGCCCACTCCGGCGCCTCACCCTCCGTCGCCGTCTCCACGCACGCGTCGATGCGGGCGAGGGCCTTGCGCGCGTCCTCCAGCGCGCTGAACGCGAAGTTCAGCCCGCTGCGGTAGTGCGCGTTGATCAGCACGTAGCGGATCTCCCGCCCCGTCCACCCCTTCTCGATCAGGTCGCGCAGCGTGAAGAAGTTCCCGAGGCTCTTTGACATCTTCTCGCCGTTCACGCGCAGGTGCGCGCAGTGCATCCACGTGTTGACGAACGGCTTGCCCGTCGCCGCCTCCGCCTGGGCGATCTCGTTCTCGTGGTGCGGGAAGAGGTTGTCGATGCCGCCGGTGTGCAGGTCGAA
>JBJEWG010000157.1:0-11697 GCA_051884935.1 Kiritimatiellia bacterium
CGTGGCCGTGGCGAAGGACGAGAGAATCGTGGGGCGCGTCTTCGCGGGCATGGACTCCCGCAGCGCCGAGTGGCCGATCCGCATCCGCGATTTCCTCGCGGCGAACGGCCTCGCCGTCACCGACCTGGACCAGGTTCTCGTGGGGCAGGGGCCGGGTTCGTTCGCGGGCATCCGCGCGGCGCTGGCGTTCGCCCAGGGACTCGCCCTCGGCAACCGCGCGAAGGCGACGACCGTCGTCGGACTGCCCTCGCCCTATGCGCTCACGCGCGTCGGCGCCCGCACGGCCGTCATCGGCGACGCGCGCCGCGACCGCTTCTGGGTGGTGCTCTACGAGGGCGTCAAGTGCGTGAAGGACTTCACGCTCGTGTCGAAGGCCGAGCTCGCGGGCGCGGTTCCCGAGCACTATGCGGTGGTGACGCCCGACGGCGCCCGCATCGAGCCGCTCCTTCAGGCGGTCTTCGCGCACCATTACAAAGGCTCCCTCGTGCCGCTCGCCCAGCGCCTGGCGGAAGTCGCGCTGGCCAACCCGGAGCTCCCGCGCCCCGAGCCGCTGCCGCTCTATCTCCAGCCTGCGGTTCGCGCGTAGTAAGCGCATCGGGCCCAGCATTTACAGGGGTTGAAGAGGGGCCTCGGCGCGGTTGGGCCGCGCGCGGCGGGGCGACACGGAAATCGTGTGGGGCCACACGGATTCGTGTGCCGCCACATCAAACCAATTCCCCGCCCCACGACATTCTTCCGCGACGCGCGTGCGTCTCATAAGTAGCCGAAAAGCCGGTTGATACCGGCTTTTCTGTTTCTATAACCGACACACTCCATCCTTCGCCGCACCCATCGGAACATCTCGGTACGGCAGGGTCCCGAATCGACAGGAGGAAAATCTCATCTTTTCAGGAGTTCTCGGTTGACTTCGGGTGGGGGATAGTGTTTAATAGTGTCAGCAAATGTCAGAACTAGGCAAACAGAGCATCGAGATGACGAACAGGCGGCCCAGCGCTTTGATGGGTACGTTTGAGCGGAGTCTTGACCCGAAAAAGCGCCTTACGATTCCTAGCGTTTGGCGTTCCGCTCTGGGGCCCGACTTCGTCTATGTGATGCCAGACGCGCGGCGGCGCTGTCTTCAGCTCATCCCCCGGGATGTGATGGAGGCGCGCCTCGCGAAATATCAGGAGCTCGCCCTCAGCGACCCTGACGTCAACGCGGCGCTGGACGAGATCGGCGCTGTTTCGGAAATGCTGGAGTTCGACGTGCAGGGGCGCATCCGCATCAACGACGAGTTGCTGGCGTATGCGAACCTGAAGGGGTCCGTCGTGTTGAGGGGGTCCGTCCGCATGGCCACGATCTGGCCGGCGGAGGAGGACTCCGGCAACATGGAGGACCGGGTTGCCAAATTGGGCGCCGCGATGGCGAAGCTGAAGTTCTGAGGAGGGTGGGATGCATATTCCTGTACTCCTTGGAGAGACGGTGGACTCCCTCGCGGTCAGGCCCGGCGGCGTCTACGTCGACGGGACACTGGGGCGCGCCGGCCATGCACGCGAGATTCTCTCGCGCGCGGGCACCGGCGCGACTCTGGTGGGAATCGACAGGGACGAGCAGGCGCTGCGGGAGAGCGCCGACGGGCTGCGGGCGTTCACCGGCGCGCGGGTGGAGCTCGTGCATGGGCGACATGGAGAGCTGGCTGAGATCGCGCGCGGGAAGGGTGTAGGTGAAGTCGATGGGATTCTGCTTGATCTGGGCGTTTCGAGCCCTCAGCTGGACGAAGCCGGACGCGGGTTCAGCTTTAGGTCCGATGGACCTCTGGACATGCGGATGGACCGGTCGCGGGGCCTGACGGCCGCCGAGCTGGTCGCGACGAAGGACGAGGGCGGCCTGACGGAGACCTTCCGCACGCTGGGCGAGGAGCCACAGGCGCGGCGCATCGCGCGCGCGATCGTGCGTGCGCGGGCGGCGGTGCCGCTTGAGACGACGGGGCAGCTGGCCGAACTGGTGGAGCGGACGATCGGGCGCCACGGGGCGCATCATCCGGCGACGCGCGTTTTCCAGGCGCTGCGGATGGAGGTGAACGACGAGGTGGGCGAACTGGAGCGCGCGCTGGCGGGCGGGCTGGGGCTTCTGAAGCCGGGCGGCCGGTTCGCGGTGATCACGTTCGAGAGCATCACCGACCGGATCGTGAAGCGGTTCTTCGCCGCGCACGCCGGGCGAATGGTTTCGCTCCAGCAGGGCGGGGAGCGGTGGGAGGGCGAGCTCCCGAGGGTCCGCCTGGTGACGCACCGCGCCGTCACGGCGACGGAAGAGGAGATGCGGGTGAATCCACGGTCGCGCAGCGCGAAGCTGCGAACGGCGGAAAGGGTGTGAGGTCGAGATGAGGAAGAACAGGAAGATCAAGAAGAACTCCATGCTCGCGGCGGGGACGTGGGGCGTGGCGTCGCTGATCGTCACCGCGCTCATCGTGGTGATGGGGTACTACGTGCTGGATTCGCAGTGCAATCAGATCCAGCGCGAGATCGGCAAGGCGGAGAAGCAGTACAAGGCGCTGGAGGCGGAGTGCGTGCGCGAGGTGGCGCGCTGGGAGGGGATGAAGATCCGCGAGCGTCTTGAGGAGAGGCTTTCGCGCTCCGGGCTGGAGATGCGCTATCCGCAGCCGAGCCAGGTGGTGTATCTGGATGCCGACGGGCGGGCGAAGAAGGAGTCCAGCACGGCGGTTGCGCGGGCGGCGGCGCGGGCGCGGTCCGTGAACCTCGCCCTCAACGCGCCGGTCGAGCCGCTGCGCCCGGCGTCCCGCCGGCCGACCTCGAAGCGCGTCTCGCCCGCGGCGGTTCCGAAGCGGGTCGCGCGCCGCTGAGGGGGTGTCCGTGTCGCTGTCGGGTCACGCTGACAACATCCGCTATAGCCTTCCGATCATCGCGTTGGGGTGCGGTGCGGTTGGGTTGGTGGTGCGGCTCGTCTACCTGCACTTCAACCTCATCGCCGCCATGCCGCCGCCGCCGAAGTACGGCTTCAGCCGCTACACGCAGGGCCAGCGCGGGTCCATCCTCTCCTCGACGGGCGCGACGTTCGCCAAGACGAAGACGGTGTGGGAGTATCGCCTCGACCCCTCCGTGGCGATGAAGGACCCGCGGAACCCCCGCAAGCCCATCACGCCGGAGAAGCGGATGGAGAAGATGCGGCTCGTCTCGGACACCCTCGGCGTCCCCTTGCCCAAGGTGATGGACGCCTACGCCCGCGTGGGGAACCGCTACCAGCTGCTCGCCGTCAGCGACGACCAGGCCGCGCACGACGTCATCGCCGCCTACATGAACCACCTGAACGAGATCAAGATCGTCGAGAAGCAGGTGCGCGTCTATCCGCAGGGGAACCGCCTCTCGCACGTGCTGGGGTTCGTGAGCAAGGACCCGACGAACGCCGTCGGCGCCGCCGGGATTGAACTGCGCTACGAACGGTTCCTGAAGGGCACGCCCGGCGCGGTGCACGGCACGAAGGACGCGATCGGGCGCGAGGAGCGGAGCCGGCGCGACCTCGACATCGACGCGAGCCCCGGGCGGGACGTCTATCTCACGATCGACGGCAACGTGCAGTTCGAGACGGAGAGGGCGCTGCGCGAGGGGATCGCCCGCCACAAGGCGGAGCGGGCCTGGGCGATCGTCATGTCCGTGAAGACCGGGGCGATTCTGGCGATGGCGTCGCTTCCGGACTACTCGCCGGAGGAGTTCAACAGGAGTTCGGAGGCCGTGAAGGTCAACCGCTGCATCTCCGAGTGCTACGAGCCGGGGAGCGTGATGAAGACGATCACGGCGTGCGCGGTTCTGAACGAGGGGATGTATGGGCCCGACTCGATGATCAACACCGCGCGGAACGACCCCAACTACTACCGCCTCCCCGGCGACGCGGGGCACAAGTGGGAGGAGTTCATGAGCGTGCGGGAGGCGCTGGTCCACTCCTCCAACATCGTCTTCGGCAAGCTGGGCTTCGACCTGGGGCCGCACAAGCTCTACGACTACATGACGCAGTTCGGGCTGGGGCACAAGTCCGGCATCGAGCTTCCCGGCGAAGAGACGGGCATCATCCCGAACTGGCAGAAGTGGGACAAGGTGAAGTGGTCGCGCGCGCCGATCGGCCACGGCATCGCCGTGACGGCGATCCAGATGGCGGCGGCCTACGCGGCGATCGGGAACGACGGCGAGCTGCTGCGCCCCTACATCGTCGAGAAGGTTGTCCAGGCCGACGGCGAGGTCATCTACCAGCACCAGCGGGAGGTCGTCGGGCACCCCATCACCGCGGCCGTCGCCCGCAAGACGCTCGACATGATGACGGGCGTCGCGAAGAAGGGCGGCACGGCGAAGCGCGCGGCGGTGCCCGGCTACACGGTTGCGGGCAAGACCGGCACGGGCCAGATGAAGGAGGGGCGGGGCTATTCGATGACGAACTTCAACGCCTCGTTCATCGGCGTCGTGCCCGCCACGCGCCCGGAGATCGTGATTCTCGTCACGTACCAGAAGCCGCTCTACTGCCGCAGCCGGGCGACGGCGGAGGCGACCGGGGTGCCGCTCTTCAACCATCAGGGCGGAATGTGCGCGGCGCCGACCTTCAGCCAGATCGCGTGGCTCGTCCTGCGCTATCTGGCGATTGCGCCCGACCTGCCGGACGAGGTGCCGGATGAAGAGGAGGAGGTGCCCTGAGATGCGGATATTCGGAATCACGGGAACGAACGGAAAGACGACCACCAGCTGGATCCTGCGCGAGTTCCTCGGCGGTGGCGGACTGGTGACGACGGTCGAGGTGGATACGGGCGCGCGGCGATTCTCGTCGGGCTACACCACGCCGCCGCTGAAGGCGCTCACGGAAATCTTCGCCGAGATGGAGGCCAACGGCCTCTCGGACTGCGTGATGGAGGTCTCCAGCCACGCCATCCACCAGCACCGCACGGGCGACACCGTGTTCGCCGGCTGTGGCTTCACGAACCTCACCGAGGACCATCTCGACTACCACAAGACGATGGAGGCGTACTTCGAGGTGAAGGCCGACCTGTTCCGCCGCCTCGCGGCCGCGAATCCGGGGGGGATCGCGGCGATCTGCGTCGATGGGGAGTATGGCCGGCGCCTGGCCGAGCTGTGCCGGGCCCTGCCGCTGAAGACGATCGCGTGCGGGTTCACGGCGTCCGACGCCGAGCTGATCTCGCGCATCGAGACGAGCTGCCCGCTCGTGGGGCGCTACAACGTGCAGAACGTGCTGCTGGCGGCGGCGCTGGCCGAGGGTGCGGGGGTGCCGCGCGCAGCGATCCTCGCGAAGATCCCGGGCCTGACGCCGCGCTGGGGGCGTCTGGAGCGGGTGAAGACGCGGAGCGCGGCGGAGGTGTTCGTGGACTACGCCCACACGGACGACGCCCTCGCGAACGTGCTCGCCACCGTGAAGGAGTTCGCGAAGGGGAAGGTGTGGGCCGTCTTCGGTGCCGGCGGGGACCGCGACGCGCGGAAGCGGCCGCTCATGGGCGCGGCGGCGGCCCGCTTCGCGGACAAACTGGTGGTGACGAGCGACAACCCACGCAGCGAGGCGCCCGAGGCGATCATCGCGCAGATCGTCGCGGGCATTCCCGCGGGCAGCGACTGCCGCATCGAAGTCGATCGGCGGGCGGCCATCCACTACGCGCTGGCGACGGCCCGAAAGGGGGACGTGGTGGTGGTCTGCGGCAAAGGGCACGAGACGACGCAGACGATCGGCGACGCGGTCATCCACTTCGACGACAGGGAAGTATGCGCCTCGTTCTGACGGTTCTGCTGGCGGCCCTGCTCGCGGGCTGCGAGACGACGCCCTGGGTGCGCGGCTCGATCACCGAGGGCCTCCCCCGGCGCGTCGGGAAGCTGCCCCCCGACGCGGCCTTCTTCGTCGAGAAGACGGAGCGCCGCGTGAAGAAGTCCTTTGAAGACGCCCTGAAGGCGCGGGGGTTCGAGGTCGTCGAGGACGTGGAGGCGTGCGACTTCGTGCTGAAGGCCACCGTCGAGGCGTGGGAATACAACACGGTGGGGTTCGGCGGCGGGAGCGGGGCGCGGGACGACATGGAGCTTTCCGTCGCGTGCGTGGACCGCCGGAAGCGGCGCGTGCTGGCGCGGGCGAGCATTTCGGTGAGGTCCGATTTCAGAATCATCAGGAAGTACGTCGATGACCTATAGGATCGAATACGCCGTGTGGCGGGCGACGGACGCGGCGCCGAAGCCCGACGTCTCGTTCGTGCCGCCGATGGAGCGGCGGCGCCTGACGGGCGTGGAGCGCGCCGCGCTGGCGACGGCCTGGCAGGTGAAGGGCGAGGGGGCGCACCCCGTGGTCTTCGCGTCCCGCTGGGGCGAGATCGGCGTGACGGCGAAGCTGATGCGGCAGTTCCACGCGGATGGCGAGATGTCCCCCGCGGGCTTCTCCGCCTCCGTCCACAACGCGGCCCCGGGCGTCTTCTCGCTGCTCACGCGGAACCACGCGCCCTACACGGCCATTGCGGCGTGCGCGCGGTCGCTGGAGATGGGCGTGCTCGAAGCGCTGGCCCTGCGCGACGAGGTGGTGTGCGTCTACGCGGAGGAGGCGACGCCCGACCTGTACGCGGGCGCGTTCGAGGACGTGCAGGCCGGCTGCTCCGTGGCTTTGCGCCTGACGCCGTGCGCGGAGGGGGACGTGGCGGCGGCGTACCGGCACGAGGCGCGTCCGCCGGCGTCGTTCGACCAGCTGGTGGACTTCCTTGAGGGGCGCGCGCCGTCCTTCGCCGCGGCCGACTTCGTTCTGACGCGGGTCCGGTAGCACATGGCCCGGCGACTCTGGATACGCGCGCCGCGCAGCGTTCTGGGCGGGTGCTTCTTCGTGCTCTACGGCCTGGGGTCGCTGCTGATCGGCGGGCTGCTCTTCCCGCCGCTTGTCCTCTTCGGCGCGCGGCGCGCGATGCGCGCGCTGGTGCGGTTCAGCTGGAGGCTGTTCGTCTGGGGCGGGCGCTGGACGGGCCTCTTCCGTGTGGAGGTCTCGCCGGAGGACCGCCGCCGCCTCGCCGCGACGCGGGGGCACGTGATCGTCGCCAACCACCTCACGCTCATCGACGTGGTCGTGCTCACGGTGTTCCTGCCGGACGCGACGGCAATCGCCAAGGCGGCGGCGCGCGGCAACTTCTTCTATTCGCTGATCGTGCGGGGCGTGTTCCTCTTGAACGACGACCCGCAGCGGGTGCTGGAGGCGGCCGACGGAATCCTCGCCGAGGGCGTGAACCTCATCGTCTTCCCGCAGGGGACGCGCGTGCCGGCGGGCGCGGCGGCGCGGCCTCTCCGCCGAGGGGCGGCGCAGATCGCCCTCCACGCCGGCGCGCCCATTCTGCCGGTGACGATCGCCTGCGACCCGCCCGTGCTCGCGCGGGGGCAGCCCTGGTACGACTTGGCGGACCGCACGATCGTCTGGCGGCTGCGGGTCCACGCGGCCATTCCCGCGCCGCCGGTCCAGCGGCAGGGCACGCACGCCGCCGCCGTGGCGCTGACGGAGACGATTCGGTCTCGGCTGGGTTTGTGATATACTAGCCCGCATATGAAGATTTTGGCGGCTCTTCTGTTGTTGGCGCTCTGCGCCGGATGTTCGACAACCCTTGTGCGCGAGACGCCCCGGGCCGTCCACATGGGGGCGGCGCGGGTGGAGACCGCCGCCCTCGTCGAGGCCCTGCGGACGTGGCGGGGGACCTCCGTGCAGGCCGTGAACGGCGCGTGGCGCGACCAGACCTTCCAGGCGCAGTGCGTGATGAAGGGCGACGGCGAGACGCTGACGGTCGTCTTCCTCGCGCCCCAGCTGCGCCTCGTGACGATCACCGTGACGAAGCCGCATACGATCACCTGCGAACGCGCGCCGCAGATACCCTCGGCCTTCGAGCCGGAATACGCCCTCGCCGATCTCGCATTCGTCAACCTGGACGCCGCGACTCTGCGCCGCGCCGTGGGGGCGGCCCTGACGGTGGCGGAGGACGGCGCGACGCGGCGCATCGCGACGCCGACGGGCGAAGGGGTCGCCGAAGTGACGCGCGCGGCGGACGGGACGCTGCGGTTTCGGAATCTGCTGCACGGCTACGCATACGAGCTCAAGACCATTCAGTAAGAGGAGGGAACGGCCGATGGTGGAGCTGAAGAGTCTCTTGATCGAATCCGTGTGGGGCTGCGTGCCGGCGAACGCGCTCGACAACCGCGCGGCGTGCGCGGAGCTGGTGGGCGCGGCGAAGGCGGAGGCGATCGTGAAGTCCACGGGGTTCGCGGCGCGGCGCGTGCTGCCGCCGGGCCGCACGGTCTTCGATCTGATGCTTGCGGCGGCGCAGCGGGCGCTGGAGGGGGTGGACGCCGCCGAGGTGGGGGGCGTGGTGGCCGTCTCGTTTTCCGCGTCGGGCCGCTTCCCCGCGCTGTCGGCCCTCCTTCAGACGGCGCTGGGCCTGCCGACGACGGTCGCGGCGATGGACCTGCAACTTGCCTGCGCGGGGTATCCGTATGGGCTGATGGTCGCGGGGCAGCTCGCGGCGGCGACGGGGCGGAAGGTGCTGTTGGTGGATGGCGACGTGCAGTCCGCCCACGTGGACGCGGCGGACGTCAACACGCTGGCCGTGATGTCCGACGCGGCGACGGCCACGCTCGTCTCAGCCGGGGCGGGCGGCCCGGCGCGATTCGACTTCCACACGGATGGCGCGGGCGCGGAGGTGCTGCGCTGCGGGGCGGACGGGACGATCCGCATGGACGGCTTCGGCGTGTTCCGGTTCGTGGCGGGGCCCGTCGCCGCGTTTCTGAAGGGCTTCGCCGCGTCGGCGGGGGCGATCGACCTCTTCGTGCCGCACCAGGCGAACATGTACATGGTGCGGCAGCTGGCGAAGTCGCTGGGGCTGGCCGACAGGCTGATCACGAGCGGTGAGCGGTTCGCGAACCCCGGGTCCTGCTCGGTCGCGCTCACGCTGGCGGCGAACGCGGGGAGGGGCCGCGCCCTGCTCACGGGCTTCGGCGCGGGGCTTCAGGCGTCGGCGGCGTGCGTGGAGATCGGCGCGGGCTGCCGGAGGGGCGTGGTCGAGATATGAAGATCGCCGTTCTCGGGAACGTGACGCCCGACTTCTTCGCGATGGATTTCCGCAAGGCGGGCGACGAGGTCTACCTCGCGCCGGGATTCGACGCCTGGCGGCAGGAGGTGCTGGACGCGGCGAGCGGGCTCCATGCGTTCGCGCCCGAGGCCGTGCTGCTGGTGATGGAGGGGGGCGCGCCCGCGGCGGACGTCGCGCGGCTGCGCGAACGCCTCCCGCAGGCGATTATCGTGGTCCCCGACCTCGCGCGTCTGGCCGAGGAGACGCCGAACTTCTGGGACGAGCGGATGCGGCACCTCGCGGCCATGCCGTTCTCGCTCGCGGGCATCCGCGCGATCGAGGACGAGTTCCGCTTTCTGCTCCACGCCGCGCCGAAGAAGGTGCTCGCCGTGGACGCGGACAACACGCTGTGGCGCGGCATCGTCTCGGAGGACGGCGCGGCCGCCGTGAGGCCCTTCACGGACTTCCAGAGGGGCCTCCTCGCGCTCCGCGCGCGCGGCGTGCTGCTGGCGTTGCTCTCGAAGAACGACCCGCCGGGCCCCGAGGCGCCCATCAGCCAGGCGTTCGCGCGGGAGGAGGTGCCGCTGCGGCTGGACGACTTCGCGGGCGTGGGCGTGGACTGGTCGCCGAAGGCGGGGAACCTGCTCGCGATCTGCCGGCGGCTCAATCTGGGCGTGGAGTCCGTCGTATTCGTGGACGACAACCCCCACGAACGGGCGCAGATGCGGGCGCACCTGCCGCAGGTGGCGGTGCCGCCGTTCCCGGCGGACCTCACGCGCCCGGGGCAGTTCCTGCGCCGTCTGGACGCGGCGTTCTTCGGCGCGGTCGGCGCGACGGCGGAGGACCGGGCACGCGCGGGCATGTACCAGGCCGAGGCGGCGCGGCGGACGGCGGCAATGCAGGCGGCGACGCTGGACGACTATCTGGATGAGCTCAAGCTCACGTGCCGCCCCGCGCGGGCCGTCGCGGCGGACGTGCCGCGCCTCGCGCAGATGGCGGGCAAGACGAACCAGTTCAACGCGACGACGATTCGCCGCACGGAGGCGGAGATGGCCGCCCTCGTCGCCGACCCGGGCGCGCGCGTCTGGACGTTTCGGATGTCCGACGCCTTCGGCGAGATGGGGCTTGTCTGTTATGTGGTCTACAACCGCGAAACGGCGCGAATCACCGATTTCGTGATGAGCTGTCGGGCGATGGGACGCACGCTGGAGCAGTTCGCCTTCAACCACGTGCGGCGCGAACTCGCCGCCGAGGGGCTGAAGCTGGCGGGCATCGACTTCATGCCGACGGCCAAGAACGGTCCGTTCAGGGCCTTCTTGAACGGTCTCGACCTCCAGCACGACGCCGCCACGCACGTGCGTTCGTCCTAGGAGAGATGCCTAGACGACTCTGAATTCCACTGGGCAGTGGAATCTTTTCTACTGGGCAGTGGAATTTATTCCGCTGGGCAGTGGAATTCCGAATCGCCTCGGGGGGAGGCAGACCCCGTCGGCTGGATGCATCTCCCTCGCGCGCGCGCGTCCTTTCATATAAAGGGTTGACTTTAGGCTGATTGTGGACTTGTCGGCGGCGCTGAAAGTAGTTATAATGAGGGGCATGGAAGAAGAACCGAAGTTTCCGGTTGTGGCGCCTCACCGCGCCATCAGTGCCGCCGTTCCCGGCGTCAGGATGTGTCTTTGACGGAGGAGGTACGGGGCATCCATGCGTATTCTATCCATATGGATGTGTCTGGCCCTGCTGGCGTATGCCGCGGCGGAGAAGAAGCCGGCACCGGCGGCGAGAGTGGTGAAGCGGACTGTGGCGGCGGCGGGGACGAACGCGGTGGTGGTGGCGACGCAGATGGTCGTGCGGGTGACGGGGTACTGCAACTGCGGGGCCTGCTGCGGGTGGAAGCGCAGCTGGTTCGGGTTCGGGCGGCCGGTCTACACGTCGGGTCCGCTGAAGGGGAAGCCGAAGAAGGTGGGCGTGACGGCGCGGGGGACGGTGGCGAGGCGGGGGACGATCGCGGCGGACCCGAAGGTGTTTCCGTTCGGGACGCGGCTGCGGGTGCCGGGGTATGGGGAGGGGGTCGTGGAGGACGTCGGCGGGGCCGTGGTGGGCCGCCACATCGACGTCTGGTTCCCGTCCCACGACGCGGCGCGGCGCTGGGGGACGAAGAGGATTCCGGTGGAGGTGCTGCGCACGGTTGAGAAACCCGCCGTTCCCCGTTGACGTTTGCGCCCGTTTTTGATACACTGCCTCCCATTCCTGCGACCGTCTTAGGAGACATCTCCCCGTTGCGGGCGTCCGCCAGTCTCTGCGGATGTTCGAGCTTGCGCACGCGCGCACCGGGTAGCGTCGGATGGTTCCAGGCGTTCAAAAACACAAGTAAGGTTCGAACAAAAAATGAGTCAGATTGACAAGGCCGCAGTCCGTTCCGAGTTCCAGCGTCACGACCGTGACACGGGATCCAGCGAGGTTCAGATTGCCACGCTCACGAAGAAGATCCAGTTGCTGACGCAGCATCTGAAGGCGAACAAGCAGGACCACAGCAGCCGCTACGGGCTGATCCGCATGGTCAACCGCCGCCGCAAGCTGCTCGACTACCTCAAGCGCGAGGACGAGGCGAAGTACAAGGACCTCATCGCGAAGCTCGGTCTCCGCCG
>JBJEWG010000158.1:0-2214 GCA_051884935.1 Kiritimatiellia bacterium
GTCATGTACGTCGGCATCGCCATGCTGACGTGCCTCGTCTGCTACGCGATTGCCTGGTATTGCCGGAGAGCCTTCGCGGCTGCAGCACGGTCCCTGCGCCCAGCCGAGCTGGCCGTGTTTGCCGCACTCGCATGCTTCCTCACCTGGGCCGCGCAGAAGCATCTCGTTTCGTATCCGAGCACGGATCCGACGACGGCGTACCTCACCGACGCGGGGTCATGGGTCGACAGCGACACGGACATCGTGCACATCGACTTCTGGCGCATCATCGTACCTGACTCGGCCATGCTCTACGTTGACCGTCTGTGTCTCACCGAGGGCGACGAGTCGTGGGAGAACGTATTCGCCGCGACCTTCGGAGAGACGCCCCTCCCGCTCGAGATCATCTGCCAGAACGCCACCAACTACCGCTGGATCGTCTACACGGACTGGACGCCAGGCCCGGCAGTCCAGACGAACGGCGTCTGGCACGCGAACTGGGGACTGGATCGCAGGGCGCGGAAGTTCCTGATCCCGATTCGAACAGCCGTCCGAATCGACGGCGAAACCATCGCAACGCCCAAATCAAAGGAGGATGCCAATGAAAGATGAAGATCTCCAGAAACTGATAGAAGGACTCTTCACCGGGTCTGTAAAGATTGACGATCTCGCCGACGATGAGTTCGCGCTGGTCTTGATGGGTCTAAGCCGCGTCTATTTAGCGCGCGTCCTTAACTGCGTCGATGCTCGCGGGAAAAAGGACCACGAGTGGCTCATGCTGTCGGATGTGTTCACACGCGCAAATTGCATGGTTTCTCTCCATCTCAACGCCAAATCAAAGGAGGATTCAACCCATGACTAAATCTTTCTGTTGTGTTCTTTTCCTCTCCCTGGCCTTCCCGCTCTGCGCCGATGTCCCAGCCGACTACGTCGAGGGCGAGCAGTCGGCGTCGCTGATCACGCCTGAAGTCCAGGCCGCAGCCACCGCGATGATGGGACAATCCAACGCCAAGGCATTCCTCCACGCCATGAAGCTCAACATGGTCAAGTACGACATGGACATGCGCTCCCAGACTGGCCGTCGGAACTGGCACGGGAAGCTCGTCTCCGAGGAGATCTACACGAACGAGCTCGTCAAGGTGGAGGTCTATTCGAACGAGGTGAGCGGGGCAGTCTGGCGCTACCGGCTCCCGTTCAAGCCCGTCGAGCTGAAGAAGACATCGAGGAAGGTAACGTACTCGACCAACGGGATCCCGGCGCGCCTCGCTGCAGCAAGGGCGAAGCGGGCGGCAGAGATCAACGGAGGCCCCGTCGTCACCAACGTCGAAACCACCGCCAACGCGCCGGCCAACTAACCCATATCCCTCTTCATTCTTCACTTTTCACTTTTAACTTCCATGCGTCTCCCCCAGCCAGTCATCGACATCTCGCCGGACGGGTCCTACGCCGTCCTGCAGGACGTCTACCACGTCTCCGCGTGGCCGGTCTCCGTCTGGATCTGCGCCGACTTCGCCTATGACGGGGCCTCAATCCCGCAGCTCGCGCGGCCCTACATCGGCGGTCCGTGGGATCCTCGGCGGCTCCCGGCGGCGACGGTCCACGACTGGCTCTACGCCTCGCACGCAGTACCCAAGTGGCTCGCCGACCTCGTCTTCGGCTATCTCCTCTACCGCAACGGGATGGGACTCTGGCGCTCGATCGTCGACTGGTGGGCCGTCTCCCGCTTCGGGCACGAGGCCTGGCACTCCCACCTCCCGGAGGAGCAGGCGCTCATGATCGGCCAGGGCTTCATCAGCTTCTTCTAACCCAACAACCCAAAACGAAAGGAACAACATGAAACGCATGCTCATGCTCGTCGCCCTCGCGGCGCTTACCGCAGTCTTCACCGGCTGCACGTCCTCAACTCGAATCGAATGGGGCGGCAAGATGGCTGTCCGCCAGCCCGACGGCACCGTCCTCGTGGACGCCACCGGCACGCCACACTACGAGAGCGAGAAGAACGTCTACAAGGACTCCAACTGGCTCACGCAGCGCGAGGAGCGCGACGTCAAGGTCAAAGTCAACTCCGACGGATCCTACGAGGCCGGGATCGGCAGCCGCGTCAACGACGTCAGCACCAACGGCATCGCCATGGTGACCGGCGGCGTCAACTCCCTCACGAGGCTCGTCTCGACCTGCGCGGCGGCCTACATGACGATCGCCGGAGGCGGTGCCCAGGCGGACACGGCGACGGCA
>JBJEWG010000159.1:0-2204 GCA_051884935.1 Kiritimatiellia bacterium
GCGCCAATCCGGCCAGACCCAGCAGCATCAGCAGCCCCGACGTCGGCTCCGGCACGGCGGTGAAATGCCCGCCGTTCCAGGTATTGGCGGGCTGGGCACCCGTCGAGATGAACCCCTGCAGCTTCGCATACTCCACGGTGATGAAGTCGCTCTTCGCCACCACGCCCGTTTCGCCGACCAGCTCGATGTAGAACGAGTACGCGGCGCCGCCGGCGGCGACGTCGGGCGGCAGAACCGTCTGCGACTCCGTGGCGCTGCCATACTCCCAGCCGCCAAGCAGGCTGCTGTTGCCCGCCCCGTCAGCCGCATAGAGATTCGCGATCGAGTAGGTGTAGACCCCGCTCGACTCGGACGAAACCATCCAGTAGAGCGCATCCGCCCGAGCCACGGCGGCCGCGAGAGCCACCAGCAGACATCCAATTGCCTTCTTCATCTTCATGCTCCTTTCCCTTGCCTCACTTGACCGTCACTTCGCCCGACGTCGCGTTCCGAATCCAGTAGCCCGTGCCCGCCGGGACCTCGTCATCATCAGTGACATCGACGTCACCCTGAACGGTGTACTCCTTGCCGCCGACGTTGATCGTCTTCGTGCCGCGCTTGACCCACTTCGAGCCGTTCCAGGCGTACTGGGTATTGCCCACATCGGTCTCGGCGGGGACGAACACGCGCACGCCGATACCGTCCGCGCCCGTCACAGCCACAGCCAGGTCCTTCACCTTCTTGTTGGCCGTGGCCGTGTTGCCGCCGAGGCCAACCTCGTTGGCACCCACGGGGACAGCCTCAACCTTCTCGGCGGGCGTGCCGACGAGCGTCACGCCCTTGGACGTGTTCTTGGCGTTCAGCACCGCAGCCGAACCCGGCGCGAGCGTGTACGCCGCCGGATTGGCGTTGTTCTCGTCCGCCGAAGCCCACGCGCCATCCTTCCACGCGAAGTTCACGTACTTCTTCGCCGTAGCGTCGTAGACGTTCAGCGTGTCGCCGTCCTTGAGGCCCGCCGCCGCCGCGTCGAAGAGCGTCGCCACGGTGACCGGCTTCGCGTCGATGCCGTTGAACGGCACCGCGAGGATCGTCGTCTTCCGCGCCGCCACCTGGACGACGCCCACGTCGAGGATCGCCACCGCCTTCTCCGCGCCGTCTTCGGTTACCTTCGCCCGCATCGTGTAGATGCCCGTCACGAGCGTCGCGAAGTCGGTGTTGCGGCCGGTGCCGACCGTTTCATCCGTTCCCCGCTTCACGACTTCGTACACGGGCGACTTGTCCGCGACTTCGGCGAACCTGGCGGCGGCTTCGGCGGGAACCGGCCTGTTCCGGCCATTCACGACAATCGCGTTGTCGTCGACCGCGACGGCCACCATGTACGGATAGTCTTCCTTGTTCGCCGCCGTATTGTCGACGACTTCATACCCAGCGGCAAGATATGTTTTATCGGGTACCACCGAGAAGACGCCGCCCGTGATGAACCCGGTCTGACCCGCGACATTGATCGCGCCCTTGAACGCGCCGCCGGTGATGGCGATTTCACCAACATTCGAAATGTCGATCGCCGCGCCGTTTGCGCTCGACACCACCGCGCCGTCCCTGATGACGATGCTCTTAGCAGCCTTGCCCGCAATAGCCGTCGCCGAATACAGGGCATTGGGCTGTGTATTCTCGACCGTACCTTCGACCGTCACCTGACTGCTCGCGTTATTGACAAACAAACCGTAACGACTGACCTTGACGCCCTTTTTAAGATTGAGCGTACCACCATCGACCTTCACATCGTAATATTTCGCATACGATGCGCGCGAACCGATGATCGTGCTGTCCTTCCCCTCGTTGGAGTTCATGAGCGTCAGCGTCTGCCCGGAGGGGACGCAGAGAGATGCTCCATCCGAAAACCACGAGGTCACCTCCAGATCCCAGCCGTTCATGTCAATCGCCAACGAAGCGCCGGTGAACTCAAAGTCCTTGCCATAGGCAGTTACGTTCACCTTTGCATTCGCCAACATCTGTACATAGGCACCCTTATCAAATGGAGTTTGTGCGATTGCGGCCTCCAGCGAAAGGCACTTTTTCAGGACCGTCGTGCCATCCGCCGCCAGCACCTGCGCGAGGTACGCCGAGTCGTCGAAACGGCATTCCCAGACGCCGGTCTCCTCGTTCTTGGTGAGCGTGTACGTCGAACCCGAGGCCTTGAAGAACTCCTCCTCGCTGGGGACGAT
>JBJEWG010000160.1:0-11567 GCA_051884935.1 Kiritimatiellia bacterium
GGTCTGGCGCAATCGCGTGTTCGACGCATTCCGCGCCGCCGGCGAGGCGGCGGGCTTCGAACCCTACGACTCGTGCGTGGTGGAGAGCTACGAACTGCTCGCGCGCAAGGCGGGCGAGGAGGTGGGCGAGCAGATCTACCATTTCCACGACAAGAGCGACCGCCACATCGCGCTGCGCGCGGAGATGACGCCTACGCTCGCGCGCATGGTCGCGCAGCGTCAGGGTTCGCTCGCGTTCCCGATCAAGTGGACGACGATCGCGCAGTGCTTCCGCTACGAGCGCATGACCAAGGGGCGCAAGCGCGAGCACTACCAGTGGAACTGCGACATCGTGGGCGAGGAGAGCGTCCTCGCCGAGACCGAGGTGCTCGGTGCCGCGTGCGACGCGCTCCGCCGCATGGGCCTCACGAACGCCGACTTCCGCGTGCACGTCTCGAACCGTGCGCTGCTCTCGGAGCTCCTCGCGGCGAGCGGCATCCCGGCCGACCGCCACGCGCAGGTGTTCCTCGCGCTCGACAAGCGCGGCAAGATGCCCGACGAGGAGATCGCGGCGATGCTCCGCGACGGCGGCATCGACGAGGCGGGCGTGAAGGCGACCTTCGCGATCATGGACCTCAAGACCCTCGACGAGGCCGAGAAGCTGGCCGGGACGGGGTCCCCCGCCGTGGCGCAGCTACGTGAGCTCTTCCGCCTCGCGGGCCTCGCGGGCTTCGCGGAGTGCCTGGAGTTCGACATCTCCGTCATCCGCGGCCTCAGCTACTATACGGGCATCGTATTCGAGTGCTTCGACGCGCAGCGCGAATTCCGCGCGATCTTCGGCGGCGGGCGCTACGACAACCTGCTCACCACGATCGGCGGCGACCCCGCGACGGCCGTGGGGCTCGGGTTCGGCGACGTGGTGGTGACGGAACTGCTGAAGGCACGCCTCGGTGCGGACGCGCCGGCCCCGAAGAAGGGTGTCTACGTGGGCTGGATGTTCCCCGAACAGCGCGATGCGGCGCTTGCGCTCGCGGCGAAGCTGCGCGCGCGGGGGGAGTGCGTGAACCTCGCGCTCCGCAAGGCGAAGCCGAAGCAGTTCTTCTCCCGCGCGGGGGCGAGTTCCTGTGCGAAGGCCGTGTTCTTGGGCCCGGACGACGTCGCGGCCGGCCAGGCGAAGATGAAGGATCTCGCGACGCGGGAAGAGACGGTCGTTGAGCTCTAGCTCGGACAGATTCGCGCAGGCGACCCTCGCCGAGCTCGACGCGCGCTACGGGCGCGTGCGGGCCGGTCTCGACGTCGGCTTTGCGGACGCCGAGGTCTCCCGTTCATTTCGCGCGTCGCACAGCGGCGTGTGGATGACGGTTGAGGACGGTGTTGCCGCGCGTGCCCGGACGGCCGAGCGGCTCGACCCCAAAACCGTGCTCCAGATGGGCGCGGGGGGCGAGTTGCCCTTCGAGGACCACCAGTTCGAGGTGGTGCTCTTCTCCCGGGGCGTGCTGGAGGGGCCCCGTGACCGCGTGGCGACGCTGGTGCGTGAGGCGCATCGCGTGCTGCAGGGCGGCGGATGCCTCGTGTTCACGGTGGAGGAGGCGGTGTCCGAGGGGCGTGGCTGGTCGGCCCGCGCGGTGTACGAGCTTCTGCGCGATGGATTCGACGTCATTGGACTGAGGCGCCCGCCGTGGTGGCGGTTCGGCTCGTCAGGCCGCACGCTCACGGTGTGTGCGGGGCGCAAGAATTGGCGGAACAGAGGGGTGCCGATCGTCGGTGCCGCGATGCCCGTCTCGTCCGCGATGCTCTCGCCGCGGGCGCGCGTGAAGATCTAAATGGGGGAATCGAGATGACTGGAAAGCGGATATTGGGATGCCTTGCGGTGGCGTTGTGCTGCGCCGCGGCGGTGTTTGGCAAGACGGAGGCGGACGCATCGGATGCCGTTCTGCGCCTGTTGAACTCGCGTGCCTCGGGGTCGCCCCGCGGGTATGCGGCGGCGGCGAAGGAGGTGGCCGAACAGGCGAAGCAGGGCAAGGCCGTCTACGCCTTCGTGCTCGCGCTCGTCTCCCGCGAACGGGATGCGCCGCCCGCCGCCCGTTTGGACGAGGCGACGCGGAAGACGTATCTCGACACGTACCGCGAACCCATCCGGCGCATCGCGCACGAACGCAACAATCCGATGGCGCTCTACCTCCTCTCGCTTGAGGAGAACAACACGAATCTGCTGCACCGCGCGGCCGAGGCGGGGAACATCCAGGCGCAGAACGCCTGGGGCGCGTTCCTCTTCTCGCGGGCGATCGCGGAGGGGGGCTCGTCGAACGAGGTCGAGCGCGCGCTGTCGCAGGCGCACGGTTACTTCAAGGCCGCCGCCGGCGAGGGAGATGCGAACGGCCTCTACAATCTGGGTATGTGCCTGTGGCGCGGCCTCGGCGTGCCGCGCGACGTCTCCGCGGCCTTCAATTGCTTTCGGTCCGCAGCCGAGAAGGGGCATCCCGAGGCGATCAACAACATCGGCGCCTTCTTTCGGGACGGTATCGTCGTGGAGAAGGACCTTGAGCTCTCCGCGAAGTGGTTCGCGAAGTCCGCGAGTTACGACAATCCCTTCGGGCAGTTCAACTATGCGCTCGCGCTGCGTCGTGGCGAGGGCGTGAAGAAGGACTTTGCCGCCGCTGCCAAGCTTCTGGAACGGGCGGCGGAGGGTGGTTGCGTTGAGGCCATCGATGCGTTCGGCGTCGCCCTCTGGAGAGGCGAGGGCGTCGAGGCCGATCCCCGCCGCGCCTTCGGCTTGTTCATGAAGGCCGCCGAAGCCGGCTACCCCCCGGCGATGGAGAACATCTCGACGTGCTATGAGAAGGGGTCTGGCGTGGGGGCCGACGAGCATCTCGCGCTTGAGTGGAAGATCCGCTCGCGGGCTGTGCGTGGCGACCGCAACGCGCAGGCCTGGCTGAGGCAGAACGCAGGAAACAAATGAAGAAGAAACTCGAAAGGTCGGGCGCGCAGACGCTCGTGGATTCGCTGGCGAAGGCCGGCATGGAGGTGTTGTTCGGCTATCCGGGAGGCGCCGTCCTCGACATATTCAACTGCCTCCCCGAGGCGCCGTTCCAGTTCGTTCTGGGTCGCCACGAACAGGGTTGCGTCCACATGGCGGACGGCTATGCCCGCGCGACGGGCAAGCCGGGCGTCTGTCTTGTGACGTCGGGCCCCGGCGCCACGAACACGATTACCGGTCTTGCGACCGCGAACATGGACGGCGTTCCGCTCGTGTGCATCACGGGGCAGGTCTCATTGGGGCAGATCGGCACGGATGCCTTCCAGGAGGCGGATATGAGCGGCATCTGCCGCGCCGTCACCAAGCACAGCTTCCTCCTTCAGAGTGCGGACGAGATCCCCGAGGTCGTCGCCGAGGCCTTCTACATCGCCACGTACGGCAAGCCCGGCCCCGTTGTCATTGACGTCCCCAAGAATGTCCAGCAGGCGAGGACCGTGGCGGAGTATCCCGAGCGCGTCTCGCTGCGCGCCTATCATCCCGAGTGCTACGCGACCGCGACCCAGCTCACCCGTCTCGCGAAGCTCATCAACGAGGCGGAGCGGCCCGTCATCTACGCGGGTGGCGGCGTCATCTACGCCGGCGCCACGAAGGACGTCACCCAGCTCGCCCGCCGCGCGCAGATTCCCGTCGCGACCACGCTGATGGGCCTTGGCGCGTTCCCTGAGACCGACCCGCTCGCCCTCTGCCTCGCCGGCATGCACGGCACTGCGGCCGCGAACTACGCCATCAACCACACGGACCTTCTGCTCGCGTTCGGCGTTCGCTTCTCGGACCGTGTCACGGGCAAGCTCGCCGCCTATGCGAAGGAGGCGAAGATCGTCCACGTTGACTGCGACCCCGCCAGCATCGGAAAGAACGTGCGCGTGAACCTCGGCATCGTCGCCGACGTCAAGGACGTGCTCACCACGGTGGCCTCCCGCGTGAAGCCCGCCGCCCACGACGCGTGGCTCGCCCAGATCGCGGAGTGGAAGCGGAAGCGCCCCATGACATACCGGCCGATCCACCCGAACGTCATCATGCCCCAGAGCGTGGTTGAAGCGGTTGATCGCGCCACGAACGGCGAGGCGATTGTCGTGACGGACGTTGGCCAGCAGCAGATGTGGGCGGCGCAGTACTTTCGCCACTCTCATTCCCGTCACTTTCTCACATCCGGCGGCATGGGCACGATGGGCTTCGGCATCCCCGCGGCCATCGGTGCGGCTATCGGCAAACCGGACCACAAGGTCGTCGCGATCTGCGGCGACGGCGGCGCGCAGATGACGTTTGAGGAGCTCGTGGTCGCCGTGGAGCACAAGCTCCCCATCACTTTCGTGGTGATCAACAACGGCTGCCTTGGCATGGTCCGCCAGTGGCAGGAGCTCTTCTACGGCAAGCGCTACGCCGGTTCGATTCTCACGGTGAAGGGGCGCCTCGCGAACGAGCGTCTTGAGCAGGACCTCGCGTATGACTACCTTCCCGACCTCGTGAAGCTCGCCGAGGCGCATGGCGCGGAGGCCTACCGCGTGATCGATCCCGCGAAGCTCGACTCGGTCATGAGGAAGGCCGTCAAGTCGCACGCCACCACTTTCGTGGAGGTGATCGTGGAGCCGCGTGCGAACGTGTATCCCATGCAGCCGGGCGGCCAGCCCGTGGAAGGAATGATTTTCGGATGAACGAGGAACTGAATAGGCTGAACTGCTTTGTGGAGAACAAGCCGGGTGTGCTCGCGCGCATCGTCGGCTTGATTTCCGGGCGGG
The DNA here is from genome assembly GCA_051884935.1 of Kiritimatiellia bacterium. Taxonomy (GTDB): domain Bacteria; phylum Verrucomicrobiota; class Kiritimatiellia; order RFP12; family UBA1067; genus RUG572. The sequence goes on from JBJEWG010000160.1 coordinate 4,753, forward strand.
GCTACAACATCCAGAGACTCAGCGTGGGTCCCACCGAAGACGGCACTGTTTCCCGGATGAAGATCGACGTGCTGGGTGACGACCGCGTGGTTTCGCAGGTGATGCTTCAACTTCGCAATCAGGTGAACGTCATCGAGGTGACATGTCGCCGCGCGTCGAAGAAGTGAGGAAACCGTGATGCCACTGAAATTCGCGGTCATCGGCCACCCCGTGGCCCATTCGCTCTCGCCGAAGATGCATGCGGCGAACTTCGCCGCGATTGGCTTCGCCGCAACCTACGAGAAGTTCGACGTCGCGCCCGAGGACGTGGCGGACTTCGTGCGCGCAAAGTGTGACGAGGGCTATGCGGGCCTCAACGTCACGGTGCCGCACAAGCTTGCGGTGATTCCCCTGCTTGACCATGTGGACGAGAGCGTTGCGCGTTATGGCGCGTGCAACACGATTCGTTTCGAAAAGGACGGTACGCTCACGGGGTTCAACACGGACGTCATCGGCTTCGTGGCCGGGCTCTCCGCCCATGGCTACGGCCTCGCGGGGCGCCGAGTGTTCATTGTCGGCTGTGGTGGCGCGGGCAGCGCCCTCGCGACGGCGTGCTGCTATGAGCGGGCAGCCGAACTGACGGTGGCCGACCTCGACGCGCTGCGGGTCACCGCGCTTGCGGAAAGGCTGACGGCGCTCGGCACGGGTACGAAGGTCTCCGCCCTGCGGCCCGTCCCCGAGCAAATGCCCGGCGCAGGCGTGTGCGGCGCCGACCTCGACGCTTCGAAGGAACTTTGGGGACGAGCGGCCGAGACGGCCGAGATCGTGATCAACGCGACGCCGATGGGACTCCACGAAGGGGAGCCGAGCGCGTTGCCGCCGCAGGCGTTTCACCCGGGACAGTTTGTGCTCGACATCGTGCCGACTGTCCAGTTTCCACCCACGGCCGCGGCCGCGAAGGCGGCGGGCGCGGACGCCTCCGACGGGCTTGAGTTCCTTGTGGGCCAGGGGGCCAAGTCGTTCGAGCTCTGGACTGGCGTCGCTGCCGATCGCGCCGCGATGCTCAGGGCCATTCGAGCCTGACCGCACGCACGTTTCGTCCGTATCGTCAATCCGTCAACCGCCTGTCGCGGTTCTGTTATAAAGGAATAGTCATGGAAATCATTGTCTGCAGAACGAAGGAAGAGGCGAGCCGCAAGGCGGCCGATCTCGTGGCCGCGCTTGTGAAGAAGAATCCGAAGGCCGTGCTTGGCCTTGCGACGGGTTCCACGCCAGTGGAGATGTACAAGTTCCTGATTGCCGACAACAAGGCGAAGAAGATTTCGTTCAAGAGTGTCCGTAGCTGGAACTTGGATGAATACTGGGGACTACCCCCAACCCACGACCAGAGCTACCGCTACTTCATGAATACGAACCTCTTCGACTCCATTGATATTGTGAAGCGGAACACGCATGTTCTCAACGGTCTTGCGAAGGACTGGAAGAAGGAGGTCTCCGCCTACGAGGCGGCGATCCGAAAGGCGGGCGGCATCGACCTTCAGGTGCTTGGCATTGGGTCCGACGGTCACATCGCGTTCAACGAGCCGGGTAGTTCGCTCACGAGTCGCACGCGCATCGTTTCGCTCACGCCCCAGACGATCAAGGACAATGCGCGTTTCTTCGAGAAGGCCGCAGATGTGCCACGTCAGGCGCTTTCGATGGGCGTTGGCTCCATTATGGAGGCGAAGCGCGTGGTGCTGCTCGCGTTCGGCTCGAACAAGGCCAATGCGGTGAAGGGTATGGTCGAGGGCGGCGTTTCGCAGTTCTGCACGGCCAGCGCGCTGCAGATGCACGCCGACGCATGGGTGTTCTGCGATGCCGCCGCCGCCGCGAAGCTGAAACTGAAGAAGTACTACGCCTGGCGTGGCGAAGAGGCATTGAAGGCGGAATTGGCGGACTGATTTTTCTCCCCATATTCCCTTGCGCCTTCTCACCGACTTTGGTATACTGCTCGGGCTTGTCAAAAAAAGCCACTTTAGCTCAGTAGGTAGAGCACATCCTTGGTAAGGATGAGGTCGGCGGTTCGATTCCGCTAGGTGGCTCCAGTATGATGAACAAGGAAATACAACTCACAGGAGTCCAAAATGGCTAAGGAAACATTCGATCGCGGCGGTAAGCCGCACGTGAACGTCGGCACGATCGGCCACGTCGACCACGGTAAGACCACCCTCACGGCCGCCATCACGCACGTCCAGTCCCTCAAGGGCCTCTGCGACGAAATCAAGTACGACCAGGTTGCGAAGGCCTCTGAGTCCGCCGGTCGTCGTGATGCCACCAAGATTCTTACGATTGCCTCTTCGCACGTCGAATACGCGACGGCCAATCGTCACTACGCGCACGTCGACTGCCCCGGCCACGCCGACTACGTGAAGAACATGATCACGGGCGCGGCGCAGATGGATGGCGCGATTCTCGTCGTCTCTGCTGTTGACGGCGCCATGCCGCAGACGCGCGAGCACGTGCTTCTCGCCCGTCAGGTCGGCGTGCCGAAGATTGTCGTGTTCCTCAACAAGTGCGACCTCGTCGAGGACGCGGAGATGCTCGATCTCGTCGAGATGGAGGTCCGCGAGCTCCTTTCCAAGTACGAGTACGACGGCGACAACGCCCCGGTCATCCGCGGCGCCGCCTATCCCGCCACTCAGGCCGCTTCAGCCGACGATCCCGCCTGCGCGTGCATCACTGAGCTCATGGATGCTCTCGACAGCTATATTCCCGAGCCCCAGCGTGAACTCGACAAGCCGTTCCTTATGCCGATCGAGGACATCTTCTCGATTGAAGGCCGCGGCACGGTGGTGACGGGCCGCGTCGAGCGCGGTGTCATCAAGGTTGGCGACGAAGTTGAGATCGTCGGTCTCAAGCCGACCGCCAAGACGGCTGTCACGGGCGTCGAGATGTTCCGCAAGCTCCTCGATCAGGGTCAGGCCGGCGACAACATCGGTACGCTTCTCCGTGGTACGAAGAAGGAGGATGTCGAGCGCGGTCAGGTTCTCGCGAAGCCGGGTTCCATCACGCCGCATACCGAATTCAACGGTCAGGTCTACGTCCTCACGAAGGACGAGGGTGGCCGCCATACGGCGTTCATGAAGGGCTACCGCCCGCAGTTCTACATCCGTACGACGGATGTGACGGGTGACATTGGTCTGCCCGAGGGTGTTGAGATGGTCATGCCGGGCGACAATGTTGCGATCGACGTCAAGCTGATTGCTCCTGTTGCTCTGGAAGAGAAGATGCGCTTCGCCATCCGCGAGGGCGGCCGCACGGTCGGTGCCGGCACGGTTTCGAAGATCATCAAGTAACAACGAAGATGCGTCTTCTGTGAGATGCCTGCCCCCAGTCCCGACCGCAAGTGGTCGGTCGGGGCGAAGGGTGGGCTGATTATTCAAAGAAACGCTTGCAGACGACGGAAGGATTTGATACAATGCCCCGCGATTTGGCAATTCTGGCGTGCACCGAGTGCAAGCGTCGCAACTACACGACGACGCGTAACAAGAAGACGATGACGGAGCGTGTGGAGAAGGCTAAGTACTGCCCGTTCTGCCGCAAGCGCACCGGTCACAAGGAAGTCAAGTGATTTGTGGTATCCGCCTTTGCGGCGGAACCGTCTAGGGTAGTAGCACAATGGCAGTGCAGCGGTCTCCAAAACCGCCTATGGGGGTTCGATTCCCTCCTACCCTGCCAAGTATTTTCAGAGGATGAGATGAAGAACCTCTTTAATCGTGTCAAGGGATACCTCGCCGAGGTGAAGGGCGAAGCGCGTCGCGTATCCTGGCCTGACAAGCACGAGCTCTATGATTCGACGCTCGTGGTGATTGCCTTCATCGTCATTCTCGCGGTCACGACGCTGGTCTGCGACAAGGCGATTCAGCTCTTTATCCAGCTCGTCCACACGGGTGCGTGAGAGGGTTGGTGACCGCATGAAGAAGGAATGGTTCGTTCTCCAGACTTTGACGGGTCAGGAGAATAAGGTCCAAACGTCAATCAAGGCGCGCGTTGCGCTGGAGCAGATGTCCGAGTACATTGGCCAGTGCATCATCCCGATGGAAAAGGTCTCCGAGACTAAGAACGGGAAGAAGCGCACGCTGAACAAGAAGGTTTTTCCGGGTTACGTCTTGGTTGAGATGGCTCTCTACGGAGAGGGTCGCGACGCGGCGGGCAAGCGTTCGATCATCGAGCCCACGTGGCAGTTCATCCGACAGACGCCTGGTGTGATTGGTTCCTGGCTGATGCAGCGGCCTACGCCGTTGACTCAGCCCGAAGTGGATGCGATTCTTTCGACGAAGCCCTCGACGGCCGCCGAGAAGCCGCGTCCGAAGATTAGTTTCTCCGTTGGTGAAACGGTGAAGATCAACGAAGGTGCGTTCATGGGTTTGACGGGCCTCGTTTCAATGGTGGATCCCGACAAGGGCAAACTCAAGGTTGAGGTTTTGGTCTTCAGCCGCAAGGTCCCTGTCGACGTCGACTACTGGCAGGTTGAGAAGGTGTCCGTTGAGGACCTTCAGACTCAGCCGCAGGAGTGAAGACGTTGGTTTTGCGGGCCGTTTGTACCGGTTGGGATGCCGGGAGGTTCTGCGGAAAGTGAAGGAAAGCAATGGCTAAGAAGGTCAAGGGAGTTGTTAAACTCCAGATTCCCGCCGGTGCCGCGAATCCCGCGCCGCCCGTGGGTCCGGCTCTCGGTTCTGCCGGCGTGAACATCATGCAGTTCTGCAAAGAGTTCAACGCCAAGACGCAGAAGCAGGCCGGTCTCGTGATCCCCGTGATCATCACCGTTTACCAGGACCGCAGTTTTTCGCTGCAGTTCAAGTCGCCGCCGGCGAGCGTGCTCCTCAAGAAGGCCGCTGGTCTCGCCAAGGGCTCCGGCGTTCCAAACAAGAACAAGGTTGGCAAGGTCACGAAGGCGGATCTGAAGCAGATCGTCGAGACTAAGAAGGCCGACCTCAACACGACTGACGTCGAGGCCGCGATGCGCATGATCGCCGGCACTGCCCGCAATATGGGCATCGAAGTCGTGGACTGAAAGGAACGCACCCATGAAGCGTAGCAAGAGATATCAGAACACGCTGAAGGAGGCTCCGAAGAAGGCGGTCTCCCTCGCGGAAGCCATTGCATTCATCAAGGCCCATCCCGGCTCCAAGAAGTTCGACGAGACGCTTGATGTTTCCATGCGCCTCGGCGCGGACATCACCAAGACCGACACTCCGGTGCGCGGCACGGTGAAGCTCCCCGCAGGCTCCGGCAAGAAGGTCAAGGTCGTCGTCTTCGCGGGCGGTGATCATGCTGAGGAGGCGCGGGCCGCTGGTGCGGATTTCGTTGGTCTTGACGATCTCGTCGAGAAGGTCATGGGTGGCTGGACGGACTTCGACGTCGCGATTGCCACGACCGAGGCCATGAAGAGCGTCCGCAAGTGCGCTCGTGTGCTCGGCCCCCGCGGCCTCATGCCGAACCCCAAGACGGGCACGGTCACGGATGATCCCGCCACCGCCGTCAAGGAGTCCAAGGCCGGTAAGGTCGATTTCCGTATGGACAAGACGGGCAACTGCTGCGTCATCGCGGGCAAGCTCTCGTTCGACGCGGACAAGCTCCTCGCCAACGTGAACGCCGTCATCGAGGCCATTCAGGCCGCGCGTCCGGCTGCCGTGAAGGGTGTCTTCATCAGGTCCCTCACGCTCTCGTCCACCATGGGCATCGGCATTCCCTGCACCCTCGCGGCTGCCGAGTAAGGAGTTTTGAGCCATGAGAATTGAAAAGGTTGCAATCCTCAATGAAGTCACGACCCGCGTGAAGGAGTCGGACTACTGCTTCATCATCAATTATGGTGGTGTCGATGTCGTGAAGATGGGTGCGCTCCGTGCCGATCTTCATGCCTGCGACTCGCGCCTGCTCGTGGTGAAGAATTCGTTTCTGGGCAAGGTCGCCGCTGAAAAGGGCTGGTCCGATGACGTCAAGGCAATGCTTTCGGGCACCACCGCCATCGTGACGGGCAAGGGCGAGCCGACTGCGGTTGCCAAGGCCATTATGAAGTTCGTTGATGGCAGCGAGGGTCGTGCCTCCGTCAAGGGAGCCGACTACGACGGTGCCATCGTCGATGCGAAGATGGTCGAGGCCCTTTCCAAGGTCCCCGGCAAGAACGAGCTCCGCGCGACGTTCCTCATGCTCCTCAAGGAGCCTGCGACCCGTTTGGCGCGCGTCCTCTCTGAGAAGGCCAAGAAGGCCGAGTAACACTAACTTTCGTAAAACAGCGAAACCCTCTGGATGAAACACGCCAGCGGTTGAAACAAGAAGGAAGAAGAGAAAATGACGAACGAAGAAATCATCAAGGAACTGTCTGGCAAGACCGTCCTCGAAATCAACGAACTCGTGAAGGCGCTCGAAGAGGCGTGGGGCGTTTCCGCCGCTGCCGCCGTCGCCGTTGCCGGCCCCGCCGCTGGTGCCGCTCCTGCCGAGGAGAAGACGGAGTTCGACGTGGTCCTCAAGGCCGCGGGTGCCAACAAGATCGCCGTCATCAAGGAAGTCCGCGCGATTACGGGGCTTGGCCTCAAGGACGCCAAGGACATGGTCGAGGGCGCGCCCAAGACGGTCAAGGAAGGCGCTTCGAAGGAAGATGCCGAGAAGATCGCCGAGCAGCTCAAGAAGGCCGGTGCCGAGGTCGAGATCAAGTAAGTTCTTCGCTTACGCGATTCGCAGAGAGCGCGTCCCGTTCGGGATGCGCTCTTTTGTTATCTTGCCCCTCCCCCCTCCCCCTCTCGATTCTCGTTACTCCGGTGACGAAATATGTTGGTTCGCCAGGTAGACATAATACC
>JBJEWG010000161.1:0-11552 GCA_051884935.1 Kiritimatiellia bacterium
CTTCCTCGGGTCGTCCCGGGGGCAGGGCGGCTCGCTGACGTTCCCGAGGCCGGAAGAGGGGTGGAAGCTCGTTTCGAGCGACTTCGCCGTGCCGGCGGACGCGGAAAATCTGCGCGTGATGATGCATCTGGCGGGCGACGCGACGGCGTGGATCGATTCGCTGAAGGTCGAGGAGGTGCTGGCGGATGGCACGACGCGCGAGGTGCGGCTCTCCGGGCGCGGCGCGTATGATGCGTTCATGCGCCGCTGGGTGGCGCTCTACCACGGCGAGGGGCGCGACTGGCTCGCGTTCGGGCGCCGGGTGAAGCCGCCGCGCATGGTCTGCGCGTCGCAGCCCTATGCGATCTCCCTCCACGGCGGCGCGAAGCGGGAGGGGCGCAGGCCCGTGGCGTTCTGCGCGGCCTACGAGTCGCTGGATGGTCGCCGCGCGGTTGTCGTGGTGAACGCGACGGGCGACCGGCAGACGGTGGCGCTCTATGAGAAGGGCGCGCGGAGGACGCTCGTCCTGGAGCCGGATGAAATCCGTCTGATGCGGGACTAGACGATGAGCGAGAAGGAGACGATCATGTCGGCGAGCCTCGCGGAGGAGCGTCTGCGCCTGGAGCGCGAGGCGCTCGCCGTCGAGCGCGAGCGGCTGGCCGCCGCGCGGGCGCACGCCGAGGCGGAGGCCCGCCTGTCGCACACGGCGCACCCGCTGCTCGCCGTCGTTCCCGTGACGCTGCTCTCGTTGCTCTGCTTCGCGGGCGGGCTGCTCGTCGGCGTCGTGGTGATGGAGGTGCGCCAGCAGCGTCAGCGCGAGGAGCGTCTCGTGAAGGCGCTCTCCCAGCTCGACGACATCGCGGCGGAGACGGCGAGGACGAATGCTCCTGCGGCGTCGCCCGAATCCCCCGACGCGCATCGGAACGTCGCCGTGGTCGTCATCCAGTAGTGGAGTGCAGGTTGGAAGATGTTTGGAAGAGGACGAATGAAGGCGATTGGATTCGGGCTGGCCGCGCTGGGGGCGCTGTTGGCCGTGGCGGTGCCCGAGGCGCAGGTTGAGCTGGGCGCCACGGCGACGAATCTCGTGGTGACGGAGGAGACGCGCGTGTCGCTGCGGCTGTGGCTGCCGCCGCTTGAGGGCGAGTTCGCCGAGATTCCGCCGTTCCTGAACCAGCGTCCCCCGCACGTGTCGGCGCCGTTCCTCGAACAGGACTGGAAGGCGACGGCCCTCATGCCGGTCGATCCGCGCCACCTGCCGCCCGTGGAGTCCCGCAGCCGTAGCCGCAACACGCTCGTCTACACGCTGAACAGCTACGTCTCGGACGACTTCTTCGGCGGCATGCGCGACCCGTTCTCGCTGTTTGGGGACGACGACTTCTTTGGCCGGACGCTGGGCCCGAAGGCGCAGCGCTTTCCGTTCCGGACGCGCCGCCTCAAGCGCGGCGACGTGAAGGGGTGGGAGTTCTCGTTCGAGACCGCGCCCTACCGGGCCGTCACGCCGGGGCGCGTCGAGATATCCCCCGTCGTGGTCAAGGTGCCGCTCATCACGGGCGTGCGCACGCAGCGCGACCGACTGGGCCGCGCGGTGAACGTGCCCAGCCTCAAGGAGATCACGCTTCGCACGGGCGCGCTGGTAATCGACGTGCTGGAGCCGCCGCAGGCGGGGCGGCCCGTCTCCTACTGCGGGGCCGTCTCGTCGAACCTCACGGTGACGGCGACGCTGGACGCGAGCGTGTGCACGGCGGGCGATCCGCTTGTGTTCACGCTGGAGGTCGCCGGGGCGAACGACTTGGCGGCGGTGCATCCGCCGTCCTTCGCGGCGGCGCTGAACGCGGGCGGCGTCTTCCGTCTGGACGAGGCCTCCCTCAAGACGGAGACGCTCGCGGCGGCTCGCCGCTTCACCTGGCGCGTCCGCGCGATGAAGGCGGGGACGGTGGAGTTCCCGTCGCTTGAGGTGGGCTACTACGATCTGGGGCGGCGGGCCTATGCGACCGCGCGGACGGACATGATTCCCGTTCAGGTGAAGGCCGGCGCCCAGGCGACGCTGGGCGCGCTCGACGAGGCGGACGAGGAGTCGGCGGCGTTCCCGCTGCCGGACGGCGTGGACCTCGACCCGCGCGGCGCATCGACCGAGCCGCTGCTGCCGCATCTAGGCTGTGCGCTGGCGCTCGTCGTCGTCCCGCCCGTGCTCTTCCTGTTGATTCGCCTCGCGCCGCCGGTTCGTCGCCGCGTCGCGGCGCGGAACGCGGCCCGGCGCCGGGCCACGGCGTTCGCGACGTGCCGCCGGGCCCTGAACGGGCGCGGCGAGAAAAAGCGCGCGGCGGCGATTCGCCGGTTCTTCTCCGACCACTACGGCGTGAACGGCGCGACCGTGACGGCCGCCGATGCGCGGCGGTTGATGGCGCAGGATTTCACCGACGCGGAGATCGCGCTCGTGGTGGACGCCCTCACGGCCTTCGACCGCTCGAACTATTCGGCGAAGACCGTCGTCTCGCTTCTCGTGGTGTGCCTCGCCACGTTCGGCGCCTGCGCCGCCTCGACGGACTTCACCTATCGGCGTGCCTGCTCGCTCGCCACGCAGGCCACGGACGCGGCGGGTTTCCAGAAGGCCGTCGCCGCCTACGCGGACTGCGTGAAGGCGGGCGTCGCGAATCCCGTGATCTTCTCGAATCTCGGCGCCTGCGCGCTGATGGCCGGCGATGCGCGCGGCGCGCGCGCGGCCTATGGATGCGCCGAACGGCGCGGCGGCGAGACGGCGACGACGCGCCGGGGCGTGGTCGCGGCGCACGCGCGTTTGAGGAACGATCCGCGGGCGGACGCGCCGCTGCCGCGCCTCTTCTTCCGTCCGCACGTGCTCTTCACGCTGGACGCGCGCCTTCTTGCGGCCGCTTCGCTCTGGGCCGCCTGCTGGCTGCTGGCGCTTCTGCCGCCCGGCGCGCTTCGGCGCGTGCTGATCGCGGCCTGTGCGCTGGCTTGTCTGGCCGCCGTGGTTTCGGTTTCGGTCTCGCTCGTGGAGGAGCGCATCGCAGGAGAGGTGGTCTATGCGGGGTCGTGAGATTGTCCTGGCGCTGCTCGCCGTGGCGGGCGCGGCGCACGCGCAGCTTTTCCAGTTCGGCGGGAACAACCACGCGCTGCCAGAACTGACGGGGAAGGTCCGTCTGGAGCCGGCTGAGGCCGTGGTGGGGATTCCGTGCCACTTCGTCTTCTCGTTCGACAAGAAGAGCTCGGTGAACATTCAGCAGATCTCGGGGCTGCCCGACGAGCAGGTCGAATACCTCGCGGACACGCTGGAGCCCTATGCGGACAACTCCTATCGCCTGCCGGTTCGATTCCTCGCGCCGTGCACGAACCGCGTGCTCACGGTCTCCGTCTCCGGCATGCAGACGGTCGAGCGGGGCGTGGGCACGCCGTTCCGATCCTCGTTCTCGTCCAGCTTCCAGAAGCGTCTGCCGCCGTTCAAGATCGACGTGCGGCCGCTGCCGGAGCAGGGGTGCCCCGAGAACTTCTCGGGGGCCGTCGGCACGAAATTCACGCTCACGCAGACGGCCGAGCCGGAGCGCGTGCATCCGGGCGATCTCGTGACGGCGACCTACGAGCTGACGTTCGACGGCTACTGTCCCTCGAACACCTGGCCGAACATCGAACACCTCTCTGCAGCGTTCAAGGCGTATGAGCCGAAGGAGGTCGAGCGGACGCCCCGCTCGCTCAAGTGGACGCAGGTTCTCGTGCCGCGCACGACGGCCGCGACCAACACGCCGCTCGTCTCGCTCAACTACTACAATTCGCGCCTGCGCCGCTACGAAGTCGCGCGGGCCGAGCCGAAGGCGCTCGTCTTCATCTCGGACAAGGCCGCGAGCACGCAGAACACGTCCGTGATGGTCAACGCCTCGGATGCGGCGGAGGCGGCTTCGTCTGGCGGCGCGGATGCGAACGGCCCGCTCGTCCTGCGGTTCGGGCCATCCGCCGCCTCGCCCGTGATTGCGACGCTCCCGGCCGATACGCCGGTGAAGGAGCTCGCCCGCGCCTACGGCTGGCGCCGGCTTGAGACGCCGCGCGCCATCGGCTGGGCCCGCTAGCCGAGAATCGTCTTCACGGCGTCGAGCAGCGAAGGCGCGACGCGGCAGCCGGACGCTTCGAGGCGCGCGGTGGTCTGGTGTCCGCCGGCGACGAGGATGGGCGTTGCGCCGAGCGCGGTTCCGACCTCTGCGTCGTGCAGGGTGTCGCCGATGAAGTAGAACTCCGCGTCGGGGGCCTGTGGCCTGAGCCGGGCCATGAGGGCCTCGCCGCGCGCGAGTTTGGTGGCGCCGTCGAGATTGTCCACGCCGTAGATCTCGTCGAAGAATTCCTGGAGGCCCGCGTCGGCGGTGTCGCGCAGCAGAAGGTCCTGCCGAAGGGCGCTGAGGATGGACTGATGGACGCCCCGGGCGCGGACGTAGTCCAGCGCGGCGCGCGTATCTGGGCGGATATGCTGGGGCTCTGCGTGGAAGAAGTCGTGGAACTCCACGCAGATGCGCTCCCATTCCGCATCGGGGTTCATCCCGAGCTGGGCGTAGAAGGGGCGAACGGGGAAGCCGAAGTTCGCCCGGTAGAAGTCGCGGGTGATTGTGGCGAGGCCGCGCGTGGCGAGCATCTTGTTGAGGGCGCTGACGCCGGCATCGACATCGTCGATCAGCGTGCCGTTCCAGTCCCAGATGATGTGGCGTGATTGCATGGGGGTGAGTGGGTTGAGGGGTTCTTATCCAGATCGGAGGACGGCGCGGGCGACGGTGGCGCACCAGACATGCGCGGCACCGGCCTTGAGGAGGGCGCGCGCGCCGTGGGAGAGTGTGGCGCCGGTCGTCATCACGTCATCGACGAGGAGGACGGTGCGCCCGCGGATCCATCTCGGGTCGGGGACGGCGAAGGCGTCCTTGAGGTTCAGGCGGCGCTTCTCCACCGGGAGGCGGGCCTGGTGCTCGGTGTCGATGACGCGGGCCAGCGACCGGCAGTCCGCGCGGCGGTTGAGCCGCTTCGCGAGGGACCGCGCGAGAAGGGCGCTCTGGTTGAAGCCGCGTTCGCGCGCGCGGTTGGGGTGAAGCGGAATGGGGACGACGACGTCGATCGCGGGGGCGTCGAGCTTGGCGCGCACGGCGCCTTCGAGGAGGTCCGCGAGGTCTTCGCAGAGCCAGGTCGCCCGGCGGAACTTGAAGTCCTGGACGAGCTCGTTGACGGGCTCCTCGTAGATCATGGCGCTGCGGGCGAACTCGTAGGCGGGTGGCTTCGAGCGGCACGCCTCGCAGATGAAGTCGTGGCGCGTATCCGCGATGACGAGGGCGCCGCAGACGCGGCAGGCGCCGCCCGCCTCGTGGAAGGGGAGAACGGCGAGGCAGTGCGAACAGATGTGGCGCCCGGCGCGGTCGCACGCGCGGTTGCACGACGCGACCGCGCAGGTGCGCGGCCAGACGAGGTCCAGAAGCCGGTCGATGATCGGAAGAGGGACCACGGGGCGGCGGCTACCAGTTCAGGCGCGCGGGGTATTCGCCGGCATCCACGAGCCTGCGGATCGCGGCGGTGACGAAGGGCTTGTCCTCGCGGTAGGTGACGCCGAACCAGGAGGAATCCGTCGGCAGCACGTCCACGGTGGCCGCGCCCTCGTGGACCATCTCATCGACGACGAAGGGGATGTACCACTCGGACTTCTCGCGCGTGGCGTTCGCGGCGAGCCACTGGGGGAAGCGCGCCTCAAGGGCGTCGAAGAGGCCCGGCGTGAATCCCCAGAGGTTCATGGAGACGCGCTCGTCGCCGGTGAAGTCCCTGACCTCGGCGGCGGGGTCGTCGTCGTGTGCGCCGTGCGGGGTCTTGACGAGCTTGACGTGTTCGACGACCTTCGTGAGCTGCCCGGCGGCGTTCAGGGCGCAGACGCCGCGCGCGACGCTGCCGTGCTCGGAGAGGGTGAGGCTCAGCCTGTAGCCGACCATCGCGAAGCGGAGAGGGGCGTCGGCGCGGAGGGCCGCGTCGGCGGCGAGGAACGCGGCGAGCTTCTGGAAGGCGTCGCGGCCGTAGAAGTCGTCGGCGTTGATGGCGGCGAAGGGCTCGTGCACGACGTGGCGGGCGGCGCGGATCGCGTGCGCCGTGCCCCAGGGCTTGGCGCGGCCCTCGGGGACGGTGAAGGGCGCGGGAAGGTCGGCGATGTCCTGGAAGGCGTATTCGACGGGGAGGAGGCCCTCGTACTTTGAGCCGACCTGCTCGCGGAAGACCTGTTCGATGTCCCGGCGGATGATGAAGACGACCTTGCCGAAGCCGGCGCGGTGCGCGTCGAAGACGGAGTAGTCGAGAATGGCCTCGCCGGAGGGGCCGACGGGATCGACCTGCTTGAGCCCGCCATAGCGGGAGCCCATGCCGGCGGCGAGAACGACGAGAGTTGGTTTTGCAGTCATGTGGTGCCTCGATTGAGTGGACGACAAACGTTATTTGAGAAGGGCGTTGACGGCGGCGTCGAGCTGCGGGTCGGCGCCCCGGACTTCATCCGCGGGGGTGAGGTCGACGGGGACGTCGGGCACGGCGCCGTGGTGCTCCATGTCGGTGCCGTCGAGCAGATACCAGCCGCCGCCCGCGTCGCGGAAGGTGCCGAAGTCGAGAATGGGGCGATTGCGGGTGGAGATCACGGCGCCGCCGGTGGCGTGCCCCACGAGGGGTCCGCGTTTGATCGTCTGGATGGCGTGCGAGAAGATCTCGGCGTTCGAGCAGGAGCGGGCGTCGCAGAGGACGGCGAGGGGCTTCGTCCAGACGGGCTGGGCGGTGTAGTCGAAGAGATAGCCGCGCTGGCCGTCGCGGGGGATGGTGTAGGCGTGGTTGGGCGCGCAGAGAATCGAGAGCATGCGGTCCGCCGTGAAGCCGCCGGAGTTCCCGCGCACGTCGATGATGAGCGCGTCGCGCCCGTAGCCCTCCGAGAAGACCTCGTTCTGGAAGGTCCTGAACGACTTCATCACCATGGCGGCGACGGCGACGTAGCCGACGCGGTTGGAGGTGGCGGCGTGGACGCGCGCGCGGGCGCGGCGGAGGCGTTCGGCGGCGATGAGGTCCCGCGCGGCGGCGTAGGTGATGGACCTGACGCGGACGACGTTCGTGGCGGGCTCGCCGACGTGGCCGAAGGTGAAGGCGACGTGCCGCCCGTCGCGCCCGGCGAGCACTTCGGCGACGTCCTGCGCGCCATCGACCGGGCGGCCGTCGATCGCCGTCACGAGGTCGCCGGCGCGGATGCCGCGGCGGGCGAGGTCCGCGGGGCCGTCGCGCAGAACCTCCTGGACCTTCCAGCCCGCGCCGCGGTGGGCGGGGTCGAAGCGGAGCCCGAGGTGCGCGACGACGGGGTGCCACTTGTCGAGCGTCTGGACGGGGTTCCACTCGTTCGTGCCGACGGTGGAGACGAGGAAGCCCAGATGCGACGAGTCGAGTTCGCCGAGGAGCATGTTCATGAGCCGCTGGATGACGCCGTAGCTCGTGGCGTGGCGGAAGGCGGGGAGGTACTTCGCCTTCATCGCGGGCCAGTCGGCGCCGTGGAAGGCGGGGTCGTAGAAGCGGTCGCGGATGCGTCCCCAGGCGGAGCGGAAGAGCAGCTCGTGGTAGTCGGGCAGGTCGAAGGTGGGATAGACGGCGAGGGAGAACGTCTTCTCGAAGTGCGCGGGCCTGCCGTTGACGACCCAGAGGAGGCGCCCCTTGTCCTTGCGCGTGCCCCACCTGAACGCGGCGCCGCGCGTGGCGGTGAGGCGCGTGGGGGTGAGTTCGCCGGGGAGTTTGATCTTCGAGGTCTGCTTGCCGTCGTCGAAGGCGAGCGTGCGGGAGTCGGCGTTGAAGAAGGGGCGATTGGCGGTGACGGGGACGCGCTTCACGCGCTCGGGGAGCCCGTCGAAGTCGATGCGGCTCTTTTTGGCGCGGCCCGCTTCGTTGTCCAGAAAGACGTAGAAGAGATTGCTGGTGTTGGCCTCCTCGCGGAGGCCGGTCCAGGCGAGGATCTTGCCGTCGGGACTCCAGACGGGATCGCAGTCCCACTTGAAGTGGCGCGAGAGGTTGACCGGTTCGCGCGCGGCGGTGGTGGAGACGAGCCAGATATCCTGGTTGCGGTTGTCGTCGGCGAGGCCGGCGGCGACCCACTTGCCGTTGGGGGCCCAGGCGTAGCGGGTGTCGGACCGCATGTCGGGCCCGAGCACGCGGTTCCGCGCGCGGGCGTCCGCGAAGACGAGCCGGCGGGCGCCGTTGCGCCAGGCGAGGCGCTTCCCGTCGGGGGAAAGCGAGAGGGCGGAGTTGCGGACGTCCTCGCGCAGGAGGCACGTCTTCACGAAGGATGTGTTCGCGTGCCATGCCTTGTTCGTCTCGGCGCGGCGCGCGACCCAGATCTCCGAGGCGTCGCCGCGGTCGGCGAGATAGTAGAGCGCCGCGCCGTCGGGCGTGAAGGAGCAGCAGCACATGAGCGCGGAGGAGGCGCCGTCGATGAGGACGGGTTCGCGCACCACGGTGCCCATCGCGTAGAGCCTGCCGCCGGCGGCGAACGCGATGTCGTCGCCCTCGCCGTAGAAGGCGACGGATTCGCCGCCGTCCGGATTGCGCGCGGACGTGTAGTAGCGGTTGCGCGTGGCGGCGGGCGGCGTCCAGCCGGGACCCGGGTGGAGGACGAGGCGCGTGGGGGCGGCGTCGGGCCGCGTGGGGTCGATGCGCCAGAAGTCGAAGCCCCGGCGGAAGACGAGCACGCGGCCGTCGGCGGAGAGGGTTGGCTGAAGGACGCCATCGCCCGTGAAGGCGGTCACGGCGCGTTCCGCACCGGTGTCGAGGGCGTGGTGGCGCAGGTTGTGCGTGCCACCGTCGCCGGAGACGTAGTAGAAGCCGCGCCCGTCGGGCGCCCAGACGGGCGAGCGGGAATCCGTCGGCTTGTGGACGACGCGGGTGAACGTCTTGGCCGCGCGGTCGTAGAGCCAGATTTCGCCGGCCGCGCCGGGGCGGGGGGTGCGCCACTTGCGGTAGCCGCTGCCCTCCATGTTCCGCACGAAGAGCAGGCGCGTGCCGTCGGGGGAGAGGGCGGGCTCGTCGGCCTCGGCGTCGAAGAGGATGGATTCGGGGCCGCGGGGAACGGGGAGGAGGGCGACGCGGTGCGCGTGCTTGGTGTCCGCATGGTCGCGGAGGACGGTGGCGATCAGGGAGCGTCCGTCGGGGGCGAAGGCGTAGGGGGTGGTCTGTTCGGTGTGGTGGGAGAGGAGCGTGAGGGAGTTGTCCGCGAACGTGAAGAGATGGAGGCGCGTGGCGCCGTCGCGGTTCGAGAGGAAGGCGACGCGGGAGGCGTCCGGCGAGAGGACGGGCCAGGAGGCGCGCGCGGCGCCGTCGGCGGCGATGATCTGGGCGACGCCGCCGGTGGAGGCGGCGAGCCAGATGCGGTCGTTCCACTCGAAGGCGAAACGGGAACCGTCCGCGGAAAGCGACGGGCGCGCGCCCAGATAGATGCGCGACCAGTCCGAATCGGCTACGGCTTCGCCGCCAAACGCGAGGGATGTGGCCAGCAGAATCGCCAGAAGGGCTATTTTCACGGCAATCGTCTTCATGGCTATAGTATAGCACAACGTCCCAGCGCGGGAACGCGGAAGATTTCGCGCGCGAGCCGAATATTCCAGTGGTACTGGAATAAATAGTCCAGTGGCACTGGAATATGGTATAATGAGCGCGCCTTGGAGAGTGGAATATGACAGCAAGTGAACTAAAGTCCATCATCGACGACCAGCGAAGCAGCAATGAAGGTCATGAGACAATGCGGCGCGATGCTTTGCCCAACGTGCGTTTTCATCCTGATTTTGCAACGATTGTAAAGGGTATTCGCCGTTGCGGCAAGTCAACATTGACGGAGCAGTGGCGTCGGGGGACGGATGCGCCTGTTCTGGCGCTGAACTTCGACGACTTGCGGATGATGTCGTTTGGAACCGATGATTTTCGGGTTCTGGACAGGGTTGTCGCCGAATCGCGGGCGACGCATCTGATCTTTGACGAGATTCATTCGGTTGAGGGGTGGGAACTGTATATCCGCCAAAAACTGGATCAGGGCCATCGGGTTCTGGTTACCGGTTCCAATGCAACGCTGCTCAGTCGCGAATTGGGCACGAAGTTGTCCGGCCGCCATCTCGATTTGGAGTTGTTCCCCTTTTCCTATCCAGAATTTCTTCGGTTTCGTGGACGGGAGAGAGGGGAGGCGTCTTTGCGGGACTATTTGCGCGATGGCGGTTTCCCGGCGTATTTGAAGACAGGCGAGCCGACGGTGTTGAAAGAGCTGGTCGGCGACATCATATATAAGGATATTGCCGTTCGCTATGGCATACGCGATGTACAACCGCTGAGGGATTTGTGCCTGTTTCTACTGGGCGCCACCGGGAATCGGGTAAGCCCGAGCCGGTTGCGCGAGGCCATGCGCGTGAAATCGGCGACCACAATGCTCGAATACTTCAACTATTTCGAGAATTCATACCTCGTCAACCGCATTTCCGCCTATTCGCCGTCAACCAAGGCACGCCTCCTGGCGCCGAAAAAGGTCTATCTTGCCGATCCGGCGCTTGCGGGACTGACGGGGGCGGCGCAGTCGCCCAATTTGGGGCATATTCTGGAGAATGTCGTCTATTTGCATCTGAGACGGCTCGCCTCGGAAGTCTACTATCTCGACGATGAGGGACGGGAATGTGATTTCATAGTCAGAAACGCCGCTGGACGGTATTCCGCAGTCCAGGTCTGCTGGGAATTGAACGACGAGAACCGAAAACGTGAATTTTCGGGGTTGGTCGTGGCTTTGCGTAGATTCGGTCTTGCCTCGGGAACGATTGTCACGGCGAATCAAGCTGACTATGCGGTTGAGGATGGTCTTGACATCGAGATTGTCCCCGCCTTTGAATATCTGACCCGTTAGGCGCAGCGAGCGACCCGAGTTGTGCCGATGAGCCACTTCATGTCATCGGGACGACTCGCCCCCTCGAACCGAAACTCCGAGCGTTTGCAAAGGGGCGGTTCTAACGAACCGCCTGAGGCCTTGCGACGCCTCAACGGCATTTCTTTGTCAATCAACGGATTTCCTCGACAAAAGCGCACGACAAGAAGCCGGCTTTCGGTTCGGTAGCAGGGGGCGTCCGCCCCTGCCAACTTCTATTCCTTAGAGGCAAGCTGCATCTGCCTCTACCAGCCCCCACACCCTGCCAGCCCTATTCCTTATATTGTAGGCAAGATATTATAGGCAAGTGGCATCTGCCCCTTTGCGACCACTATTCCATATAATATATTGGTAAATGGCGTAGGTTTGCACAGTTAAGTCAATGATCAGTCGTTGAAGACGCGCGAAGCCTCAGGCGGTTCGTTAGAACCGCCCCTTTGTAAACGCTCGGAGTTTCCTAAAACCATGTGGCGGGTCGGCGGTTGTGGCGGGTCGGATTATGGGGAATCGTCTAGGAAGGGGCGTGGGGATGTCTAGAGGGGCGCGCGGGGTGGTCTAGGAGGGACGGGCGTTTCGCCTAGGAGAGGGCGGTCGGGTGGTGCGCATCACCCCGGTCGAGGGTCGCGCCACCCTCCGGTCAAGTGTCGGG
>JBJEWG010000162.1:0-7036 GCA_051884935.1 Kiritimatiellia bacterium
ATATCGACACCGGCGTGAAGGACACGGACTGCTGTGGCGTCTTCTTCGGATTCCTCGGGACGGAGCGGTCCGAGACCGGTGGCTTCGAGAACTTCATCGGGTCCGTGGAGGACAATGGCTTCACGGTGGGGGCGAACAACCAAGACGAGACGTCCTGGTATTGGGCCTTCTATGACGGGAAGAAGTGGCCGCGTCCCAAGGTGAGCACGACTGATATCAGCGAGGCCACGTTCGCCCGTGGCGTGTTCACGTTGAACGGCGTGCCGGTGAATTCCGAACTGCACAGGGGGGCCATCGGCGCAAGCGGGCGCAATCTGTTCGTCGGCACCTGGGCGTCCAAAAGCCGCTATTGGCACGGGTGGTGGTCCTACGTGCGCTTTGACGACGCGGGCGGCAACGCGCTCATCGACTATGTCCCGGCCCGGCGCTGCGCGGATGGCAAGGTCGGCTTCTTCGACCGTGCTGCGGGCGCCTTCGTGTTCAGTTCCGGCGCAGGCGCGTTCGAGGCGGGGGCGACGACCAACGAAGATGTCCGTGTCGTTCATCAGGCGCGCAGCTTCACGTTGGCGAATCTGATCGCGACGGCGGTCTGGACGGGTGGCGGCGACGTGACCTATTATGAGGATCCGGCCAACTGGATGTGCGCGAACGCCGCGGGCGAAATGGTCGCGGGGTATCCCGGGCCGGAGGCGATGGTCTCGCTGCCTTCGGAACTGGCGGGGGACTGCAATCTGCTGGGACTGTCGTCCGCCCGCATCGCGCTGACGGGAACGATTGACCTCAAGGGCCACACGCTCGTCCTGCCGGTGGACGCGGACTTCCCGGACGAGGCGGTCGTCACGGATTCGGTTGGCGGTGGCGAACTGCGGTTCAGTGTGGCCAAGGGCGTCACGGCGACGAATTCGAAGATCGTGGCGAGCGGGCGGACGAAGGTCGTCAAGGTCGGTCCGGGAACGCTTGTGGTGAAGAAGCCTGGCCAAAGCTATACAGGCGGACTGTTTGTCACTGAAGGCGTCTTCGCCTGTGGTGGTAGGGGTTCGGCTGGCGTCTACGGCGACCCCGCCAACACGATCACCATCGCGTCAGGGGCGACGTTCGACTGCAACGGCCATGACGGCCATGCGGCGGCGAAGCTCGTTCTGGCGGGCGGTACGGTCGCCAACACGGTCGCGGTTCCCGGCGATGTGGGGCTCGACTGGTTCGCGGACGTGACGCTGGAGGCGGATTCGTTTGTGCGGGCGGATCGCTGGATGCTCTTCTCGGCGGCGGGCGAATCGCCTGCGGCGCTGAAGATGAATGACCATACGCTGACGCTGGACATCGACGGGAACTGCTCGTTCGGCCTGGTCAACGTCATGGTGACGGGCGGCGGCACGATCAATCAGCGCACGGGCGGGTTCCTGCAGCTGGGCGCAACGGGATGTGCGGGCGTGACGGCGGAGACGACGACGCTGAACGTCGGGCGTTCGCTCCGCGTCCTCGTGGATAGCGTTGTTCGGAACTACACGTCCAGCTACGGGGGGAGCTGGGATCAGGGGACGAACTGCGTCTGTGTGACGGGGCGGTTCCTCCCGAAGGGGAGCCGCTGGCATTCGACGCGACTGCTGAATGGGGCGACGCTGGACCTTTCCGCGCAGACGGGCGTGTGGACGGCATCGACGACGGCAAACTACTATGATGAAGAGGCGCATCTGACGTTTGCCGAGAACGCCGCGATCGTCGTGGACATGGGTGATCGGGTCGTGAGCGAAGGCGATCAGATCGTCAGCTGGACCAGAGAGCAGTATCGGCGAAGCGCCACCTTCACGTGGAGCCTCGATCTTCCGCTCACGGCCACGCCGCGCGGCCTCTTCGCGCGCAAGTCGTATTCGAGCGCGATCATCATCCGATAAGTGTCTTCGTACATCATCCAAGTAAGATTCTGCCAGGTCCGTCCGTTGACTGTTCCAAATGGCATATGTTAGAATGTTCGTCGGTCAGGACAGGAGTTTACTCGTGAATAAGGTCTTCCACATCATCGTAAGCGGCATTGCCGGTGTCGGTCTGGTTGACGGTTTGGCGGCTGTGTATCAAACCAGGCCGCCAGTCAAGATGCCGCGGATTCTGACTTCGCAGGAGGCGATGTCCGCCGACAAGTCCGCTCTCTCCGCCGATTTCGCACGTGTCTACAAGGGCATAGCGGATGCTTATTCGCATGAGGCGGAGGTGTTTGATGGCCACCGATAGTCAGTCCGTTAAGCCAAGCCAGACGGTGGTTGCGGCGTCTGCGACGCAGGTGAAGGCTCAGTTGTTCAATGGCCCGATTCCTCCGCCATCCGTGTTGGCGGAATACGAGAACAACTTTCCGGGCTTTGCCGAGCGCATCCTCGCGATGGCCGAGCGTGAGGCGCAGACGCGGCACGAGTTGGAGCGCAAGAATTCGGAGGTCGCGGCACGCGACATCAAGGACGCTCGCGCGGAAACGAGGCGCGGACAGTGGATGTCGTTTTTCATCACAACGGGTGCCTTTGCGTCGGCCGTCTACTGCGCGGTTATTAATCAGCCATGGGTTGCTGGTATCATCGCGGGCGCAACTCTCGTGAGCGTCGTATCCACGATCATGAATCGTGGCGGCACGAAGAAGTAGGCCGCTTCACCTAAATCCCCTCCATCTGTGCACGGCGTGACTTATTTTCGCCGGGGGCATTGACGCGGCCCGTAATAAATGCTACCATCAAATACGTCTAGCAACGAATAGGACGGTTTGATGGAGAATGCGCGCGAAGTGACGATCGAGGCCTTCCCGGCCTTCTGCCGCGAGCGGGGACTGAAATGCACCGCTCAGCGGCATGCCGTGTTCGCGGCCATTCGCAGGTCAACGTCGCATCCGTCCGTGGACGGGACCTGGGCGGCCGTGCGGAAGAAGGTGCCGAGCATCACGCGCGATTCGGTCTACCGCATCCTCAACGAGTTCTCCAGCGTCGGGCTGATCTCCCGGATGGATGCGCTCAGCGCGGCGCGGTACGACACCTGCCTGGCGCCGCACGCGCACTTCATCTGCGAGGTCTGTGGAAGCGTGACCGACTATCCGCTGCCGGAGTCGCTTGCGATCCCGGCCGGGATGCCGCCGGATCACCGGCACGTCGAACTGAGAGTTTCAGGCGTCTGCAACGCCTGTCGGAAGAAGAGTCGAATCAGTTGAGAAAACAAAAGAAAGGAACAACAACATGAAGTACGTGTGCAAGGTTTGCGGCTATGTCTACGATCCCGCCCAGAACAACGGCGTGGCGTTCGAGGATCTGCCCGCCGATTGGGTCTGCCCGCTCTGCGGCGTTGGCAAGGACCAGTTCGAGGCGAAGGCCGACTGACGTAGGGAACCGGCAAGGAAAGGAGCATCAAAATGGAATTCAAGGGGTCCAAGACCGAACAGAACCTGATGATGGCGTTCGCGGGCGAGTCCCAGGCGCGCAACAAGTACGACTACTTCGCCTCGAAGGCGAAGAAGGAGGGCTACGAGCAGATCGCGGCCATCTTCCAGGAGACGGCGCTCAACGAGAAGGAGCACGCCAAGATGTGGTTCAAGCTCTTCGCGGGCATCGGCTCGACGCCGGAGAACCTGCTCGCGGCCGCCGCGGGCGAGCACGAGGAGTGGACCGACATGTACAAGCGCATGGCGGAGGAGGCCGAGGCCGAGGGCTTCACCGACATCGCCTTCAAGTTCCGCAAGGTCGCGGAGGTTGAGGCCCACCACGAGGCCCGCTACCGCAAGCTCGCCGCGAACATCGAGACGGGCGAGGTGTGGGTGCGCGTGGGCAAGAACAAGTGGCAGTGCCGCAACTGCGGCGCGATCGTCGAATGCGAGAAGGCGCCCGAGAAGTGCCCGGTGTGCGACCATCCGCGCGCCTACTTCCAGCTCGAACAGAACAACTACTGATCGACGGCGGTTTGCGCGAAGCGCGGCTACAAGGCGCCCGCGGAAGAGGGCGAAGAGGTAGAGAGAAAGGGGAACGATGAGCGTTCTGATGCTGCTCGTTCTCCTTTCCGTGGGCGGCTCGACCGTCCTCGGGGTGTTCGGTGGACTGCTCGTCCGCCGGATACCCCATCGTTTCAACGACGCCGTGCTCGGCTACGCCGCCGGCGTGATGCTGGCGGCGGCGGTTCTCGGCCTCCTCGCGCCGGCCTTCGAGGCGTCGGGCGCGTGTGGCCTTGCGCTGGCGCTCGGCGGCACGCTGGCGGGCGCGGCCTTCATCAGCGTCCTCGATCGCATCGTCCCCCATCTTCACCATCTGGTGGGGCTCGACACGGAGGAGCACCGCACCAACCGTTCAATCGGCAAGACGCTGCTCTTCGTCTCCGCGATCGCGCTCCACAAGATTCCCGAAGGCCTCGCGACGGGCGTGAGCTTCGGCACCGGGGTTGCCGGAGACATCTTCACCGTCGCCGGGGCCATCTCGCTTCAGAACGTCCCCGAGGCGGTCGTCATCGTGGCGCCGCTCTTCGCCATCGGCGTTTCGACTGGCCGCGTGATCGGCATCTCCTTCGCCATCGCGGCGCTCAGCATGGCGTCCGTGCTCTGCGGCAGTCTGCTCGTATCCGTGTTCGCGTCCGTTCTTCCGTTCATGCTCGCCGCCGCGGGTGGCGCGATGCTCTACGTCGTTTCGGACGAGATGATCCCCGAGACGCACGCCCATGGCTACGAGAAGCCGGCCACGTTCGCGCTTATCGGCGGGCTGCTGTCCGTCGTGGTGATTCAACGTCTCTTCAACGTTTCCTGCTAATTCGATTCCTGGAGGTTCCCCATGGACTATGTCATCATCGGCGGCGTCGCGGCGGGGGCGAGCGCGGCGGCCCGTCTTCGTCGGCTGGACGAAAAGGCGCGGATCGTGCTGCTTGAGAAGGGGAGCGCGATCTCGTATGCCAACTGCGGGCTCCCCTATCACGTCGGCGGCGTCATAAAGGACCGCGCGCGGCTGACCGTGATGTCCTCCGCCAAGTTCGCGTCATGGTTCAACGTGGATATCCGCACGCGCACCGAGGCGCTTGCGATCGACCGGGCCGCGAAGTCCGTCCAAATCCGCGCCGCGGATGGGACGCGGGCCTCGCTTCGGTACGACAAGCTGCTCCTCGCGACCGGGGCGACGCCCGTTGACGAGCCCTTCACGGATGACTCGCATCCGCACGTCGCGCATCTTTGGACGCTCGACGACATGGACCGCGTGCTCTCGAAGCTCGGCTCGGCCCGCCGCGTCGTCGTGGTCGGCGCCGGGTTCATCGGCCTTGAGGTCGCCGAGAACCTGCGGGCGCGTGGGCTTGAAGTGGCGATCGTGCAGCGCGGCGGTCATGTGCTCCCGACTCTTGACGGCGAGATGGCCTCGCCCCTTGTCGCCGAGCTCCACGCCCTCGGCATCGCCATTCGGTTCGGGCGCACGGTCTCCGCGTTCGAGGAGAGGCCCGACGGCGTGACGGCCGTTCTCGACAACGGCGACCGCCTCGCGGCGGATCTCGTGATCGTCTCCACGGGCGTGCGGCCGCGTTCCGAACTCGCCCGGGCGGCGGGCCTCGCGCTCGGCCCGCGCGGCCACATCCTCGTCAACGAGCATTTGGAGACGAGCGACGGGGACATCTACGCCGCCGGCGACGTCATCGCGGTGACGGACCCCGTCTTCGGCGGGGCGACGGCGATTGCGCTCGCCGGCCCGGCGAACAAGCAGGGGCGGATCGCCGCGGACAACATGGCGGGCGGCGCCTCCGTCTATCGCGGAACGCTGGGCGCAAGCGTCGTCAAGATCGGTTCGCTCACGGCCGCGAGCGTGGGCTGGACCGAGGCGCGCCTCAGGGCCGAGGGCCGGCCCTTCAGGAAAATCTACATTCATCCCTCCTCCGGCGCGGGCTATTATCCGGGCGCGGTGCGGCTCAGCCTGAAGCTTCTCTTCGGCGCGGACGGCGCGATCTACGGCGCGCAGATCGTCGGCGGGAAGGGCGTTGACAAGCGCATCGACACGATCGCCGCGGCGATGCGGATGGGGCGCACGGCGCCCGAACTCGGCGAGATCGAGCTTTCGTATGCGCCGCCCTACAGTTCGGCGAAGGACCCCGTCAACTACCTCGGCTTCGTGGCGGAGAACGTCCTCACCGGCAAGGGCGACGTGGTCACGCCCGATGCGATTCCCGCCGACGCCGTGATCATCGACGTCCGCGAACCAGCCGAGAACGAGGCGGGGGCTCTCCCGAATTCCGTCAACATCCGCCTGGGCGACCTGCGCGGACGCCTCGGGGAACTCGACCCGCAGAAGACCTACGTCACCTACTGCGCCGTCGGTCTGCGCGGCTATCTGGCGGAACGCATCCTCAAGCAGAATGGCTTCAAGGTGTGCAACCTCTCCGGCGGCTGGGCCACATGGACGCTGTACCATCCGCCCCATGGTCAATAAGGGCGTCTCGGAATGGGGGAATCAGGGGCGGTGGTCGAGACCGCGCGAGTTGTGCCGATGAGCCACCCGAGTTGTGTGGACGATCAGCCCTGCCCCGTGGATTAAACTCCGAGCGTTTGCAAAGTGGCGGTTCTAACGAACCGCCTGAGGCTTCGCACGCTTCAACGACTTTTATTTGACATAAATTGACCTTGATTTGACATGAATAGGCTAGGGCCGTGCTGGTTGATTTAATGGGGTTTGGCTTTGTGTCGGCGTTTTCGACGCCAGGGGGACGATAAGCGATTAATTATCGACTGGTGAGCTTGTATTATATTGGTTGGTGAGCTTGTCGAATCAACGCCTCCTCGTACATTGGTCGCTTCGATAGGCTCAGCGGCCAGAGGAAGGGCTCTCGGGAATCGGAATAGCCGCTGAGCGAAGTCGAAGCGACTCATTCGCCTCCTCTCGCTCCGGCGTTGTCACTACCATGCGTTGCCCGGACGATGCCGAGCGGTCGCGCGGGTGATGCTGGAGAGTACGCTATTCCCCTCCTGACGGCATGACCGATTAGTACCGATCCGACGGTGTAATTCCCTATGTCATCCGTCCGTAGCTTGCGCAACCAAACAAATTCTCTTGCGCAA
>JBJEWG010000162.1:7136-11535 GCA_051884935.1 Kiritimatiellia bacterium
ATTCCCTATGTCATCCGTCCGTAGCTTGCGCAACCAAACAAATTCTCTTGCGCAAGAGAAAAAATTTGGTTGCGCAACTAAATTCGGTCACTTGCGCAACCAAACTCCCAATCGTCTGCACCACCCGACCGTGGTGATGCGCACCACCTGACCGGGGTCATGCGCATGAGTCACCCACATCCTCCTAGGCGAAACCGCGCACTCACCTAGACCATCCTGCACTTTCATCTAGACAATCCCCTTCGTTCACCGCGCCTCATCAGCCGTATGGTTTCGAGAAACTTCAAGCGTTGGCGAAGGGCTCCGCGCCTCCTCAACGACTATTCATTGGGGACCTGCATCTGAATCTTGTCTGGTGATTATACAATTTCCTCGGGTTCCCATCTTTTCTTCTAGTCTTATACGCCCCGAAACCGAACATTTTTGCTACAATGTCAAGCGCGAAGGCGGAAAAATCAATGAAAACCATACCCAAGCTATGTTATGCTCTAAGCGCGAACGGTGTGCAGACCGTTCCGTCGAATGTCTTAGGGCATATTCTGCCGTAGGTCGCGGGTATCTCGGCAAACAATGAAGATTTCACCCTCTGAAAGTTCTGCTGATAGCTTGGAGGGCTGCTGTGGGAATGACTCAGGTCGCAAAGACCTTCGCGTATTTCAGGAAATTCTAGAAAGGTATCGTCTCGTGAAGAGGATAATTTTGTCACTGTGCATGGCAGTTGCGACACTGACAACTTCTGCAAAGACATGGCGCATTGATTATGTGGGTGATTTGCCGAGCAAGAAATCCCAAAGTCGCATTCTTTCGTCATCTACAATTTCAGAAGCGAATGTTGCCGATGGCATTGTCCAGAGAGATAAATCACCCGGATTGATCCGATCCAACAAAATCGCAAGGACTGCAATCCCCGGTTTGGACGGTAGATTGTCTGTTGGAGATGAAATCTCGTTGGCACTGTTTTCAGATATTGAAATTACGCTGAAGATAGTCGAAGAGACACCAACATGTCTAGGTACAAGATCATACCTATGCGATATAACGGGTAACATTGAAGCCTGTTGCGCCACAATTCTCGAACAGAACGGGAACATTGAGACGGAAATCCATGATTTGGACAATTCCCGCATCTACCACATATTCCACGATGGCGAGTTTATCGTTATCGAGGAAATCGACGAGACGAAACTCGATAGGGGAAAATATGAAGTCCAACCAGCTTGCGGCGATGTCGCTACGGGTGAGCTTCATGACGTTACCAAATCAGCCCAAAGATTGTTATCGGCAGGGGCCGCAGCGTTGAATGATGACGATGACACCGTTGACTTACTGGTCGTCTTCGACCGCGGGGCCGCGCAATGGGTCAAGAACCGGGGCGGAATAACGAATTTTGCGGAAAAGGCCGTCCAAAAGGCAAACCAGGCCCTACGCAACAACGGGTTGACCTCCGAATTCAAATTCAGACTTGTCGATGTGATGAGGGTAGAGGATGTTAAAAGACATCTTAATGTGGCCTTGTCGTTTGCAAAAGAAGGATGTGGTAAATGGGATGAGGTTAAAAAAAGGCGAGAACTCTGTGGCGCGGACATTGTCTGCACCCTCATCGACACTGGGTCTAGCAGTGATACTGTCGTGGGCCTTGGTTATACCATTATAAAAGATTACGAAGGACAGATTGTCAGAAAATTTGCAGATATGGCCTTCAATGTGTGTGCCGTCCGAGCTGTCCATTCAGGGCATACCATGACGCATGAAATTGGGCATAACATGGGTGCTCAGCATAGTGATGCGCAACAGGAAAACAACCAGCCACCGCACGACGAGATAAGGCCCTATGCACACGGATACTACCTGGAAGCCGCGCAGAAGCACACGATAATGGCGTACGACACGAAAGGCGGAGAGGACAAGAAGCTGTATCAGGAGATCCCGTACTTCTCCTCGCCAAAATCCCGTTGGCAGGGTACGGTCGTCGGCACCGCCGAGAAAAACGACAACGCCCGGACGATAGAGGAGATGTCGGAATACGTAAGGAAGTTCAGGCCAAGGAGGACGGATTTTGCCTGCGAGATAACGTTCTCGCCCGAAGACGGGACTTTGTTTTCAGATTCCATCCCGGTCGAACTAACGCCTGAAATTACCAACACGTTGATACGCTACACGACCGACGGCACCGCACCAACCATCAACAGCACGTTATACACGGGGCCTATAACGATTTCCTCGCGGACCACCATCAAGGCAGTGGCAGTTTCTGCATTAACAGGCGTTGCTTCATTGCCGTATTCCGCAACATACGGGAAGGGTGATTTGGCGGAGGGTGTTGACGCGACGGAATACGAGTGGTCGACGGATGATGGGAAGTCATGGAGCTATCAAGTATCGAATACTCACGACGGAATGGATGCCGTACAGAGTTATAATGGGCCGACTGGCAATCTAGCGGACGGTACATGCGGAGACAGTTCCTCCCTCAGGGTTCAGCTCCGTGACGTCAACGAGGGCGACAGACTTAGTTTCTGGTACGCTACCATAAAGGGGCATTCGTCATTTGAAGTGGTGTCAAGTGTTTCCGACCAACCCCTCTTTGTGGATTCAGAAAATTGCCAATCTCCTACATGGAAGCTAGTGGAAATCGAATTACCATCAGGCAGCCAGACAATAACCTTTTCTTTTGATAGGCGCGGATACTATCCTAAAGTGTATAACGGAGTATATCTGGATCAGGTGATGGTGAATGCATTGTCGAGGCCGCCTACCATCATTCCCGCCACTTCTGAGACTCTAGACGAATCTAAGAAGTTTGATGGTGAGCAAATAATCACCTTGCAGAACAATTCCGAGAAAAACCAGGGGAAACTCTACTACACAATTGACGGAACCGATCCGGAACCGACCGCAGAGAACCTATATTCAAGGCCTTTTACCATTACGGAGACGCGCCTGGTCAAGGCCATGTGCGTGGAGCCGGGGAAGGAGCCGAGCAGAATCGTCTCCGGTTATTTCGAGGAGCGGCATGAGATTCAGCCCGGGGAATGGACAACTGATGCTCTTGGCGCGGTTGAGGCATCGAAGAGCGATGGTGGCCGAATGATCATCGGATTGGGATCGAATACGATAAGTCCATGCGGAGAGTCGTTCGACAAGGTCATCAATTCTAGGGAATTCCTCGGATGGGCGAAGGCAAACAAGGTTTATCTGATTTCGGCGGACAGCACCAAGTTTGCCGTAACGACGCGTGCGCAGAAATATTTTAGTTCAGCGTATTCCGATCTCGGACAGAAGGGGCCATACGAAGTTCCAGGACTTGTGATTATGGACGGGCAGAATAATCCAATAACATTTGTTACGGCAAGAGAAGGTTATTCGATAGGAAATCGCACATACGACGGAACGGCGACATCGCTCGCGCGTTGCCTTGCAGGGTTGCTTGGAGCGGATACTCCGTCTCAGCCAACTGCTACTTCAGCCAATTTGGTTTCCTCGTTTCCCGTGACCTATGAATTGTCGAACCCCAATTCGTCAGGGACGCTTTATTATACAACAGACGGCACACCCCCCACTCCTGAAAACGGCAAGGTTTATACGGGTCCCGTAACGCTGGCCAGTTCCGGGCAGGTGCTTACTGCGGCCGTCTGGGACGACAGCGAATGGTCTAGTCTTTGCGTTGTCATGTCGCCCAAGACAATGCAGGAGGTGATGAAAACGCAGGGCGTCACATGGTCTACGGGCGGGGATGCGACATGGCGCGAGGATCCAGACGGAGCGACGAAGACAATCAGCAGCGGTAAGATGTCGGCAAATGGAACGTCGTGGGTCGAAATGCAAGTTGGCGGTGGTGGAACATTCAGGTTCGACCTGAACGCCGTGTCGTATTCCAGTCAGAACAGAATCAAGCTACTGAAGAACGGTGTACAGATTTGGTCGCATGGCTACAACTACACGGACGGAACTGAGAAGGGAACGAATGTCAACGAAGTGCTTTCTCGCAGTGGCACAACCGTATATCGGATCGAATATGCCGTGACCAACTCAGACTATGACTTCGACGTTTGCGGGGCGTGGCTGAGCAATGTCAGGTGGGTGCCGCCTTCCTCCGAGAATGACTATCCAGTGCCAGAGGCGTGGTTCAAGTCCACTGGACTTGGGACGCGAACCTCCACTGCCGCATATACCAGTCTTGGCAACCAAGATTCAGACGGAGACGGGTTCCTGAATTGGCAGGAATATGTTCTGGGAACCGATCCGCTCGACAAAGCCGATAAGTTAATATGCTATATCAATTTTGATGAATACGGCTTGCCCGTTATTTCCTGGAATAAGACAAACGACCTTGATCATATTGAGTATAAAGTCGAGGGTGCGGTGTTCTTGTCAAACAGCGAGGATGATTGGCACGATG
>JBJEWG010000163.1:0-2191 GCA_051884935.1 Kiritimatiellia bacterium
GCGCAACTGAATTTGTTCACTTGCGCAAGAGAATTTGTTTGGTTGCGCAACCAAACCCCGGATGACGGGGGGATTTGACCGTTGGGTCGGTGCCGATTTGCCGTTTCGTCGGGAGGAAAAGGCCGTACCCTCCAGCACCACCCGCGCGGGGTGCTCGGGAGCATCCGGGCGAAGGCTCGGGGGCGTTCGGGCGAAGGCTCGGGAGCATTCGGGCGGCGTGTGGTGGTGAAACGACGCCTCAACATATAACTGCGGAAGCAGGGAAGGAGATTGGCAGAATGAAGAATAACGACCGATTCGACAAGCTCATCGACCGAGGCGGCGGGTTCGCCGGGCGAGCGAGTAGCCGGACCGGCGGTCGGTCGGCGGACACTCGATTTTAACTCCGAGCGTTTGCAAAGGGGCGGTTTTCACGAACCGCCTGGGGCTTTGCGTTTCCTCAACGACTGGCCACTTGCCTATATTATGAGGGAACTGGCCACTGCCTATATTATCTAGCCACTTGCTATATATAAGGGGGATTGGCAGGGGCGGACGCCCCTGCCACCGGACCGAAGGGAGGGACTTTTGCCGGACTTGAGGGGGTTCTTGTCGAACCTGAGGGGGCTCTTGCCGGACCGGAGGGGACTGCTTGATCTGAAGGGAACTGCTTGTCGATTAAATTTTCCAGGCGGCGCTTGACGAATGCGGACGGATTGTGCTACGACAACGGCAAATGATTTGCGCTGGACAGGCGAGTTTGCACGTTTTCCGCCCCGGGGGGGGGGGGGGGGGGATGTTCGCCCCCGCCTTCGTGCTTGCCTGTTCCCGCCACTCGTCGCCGATAGAGTTCGCGTAGGCGGTGCCGCGTTTGTGAGTCGCGGGAAGCGGGCCTTGTCGCGCGCGGTGAAGCGTTTTGTCCCCGAAGCGGGCCTGAGGGGGGCCGCGCCGATGTGGTTGAAGTCAGCCATGGGATTACCGGGGCCAATCTAACAAGCAATGCGAATGGGAGGAACTGACATGAAGAAGCTCATGCTGATGACGGTTGTCGCGCTGGCGGGTTGTGCCGCAGTCGCCGACTATGTGCTTGATTTTTCATATTCATCCGAGGAAACCAAGTGGAAACGCGATACGCGGGTCATCACCGACGTGAACATCGCGTCCAAGAACTTCACGCTGGAGGCCTGGGTCTATCGGAGATCCGATCAGAATGGCTATAAGATATTCGCGCAGTATCCGAGCACGACCGGGACCTATTCGCTGTTTCTGGGCGGCGCGAATGGGAAGGCCGACACGCTGGACGTCTTTTTCCGCAGCTCGATCGGATGGTGGACACCCGGCGTTCCGCTCACCCGGAACGCCTGGCACCATGTCGCCCTGGTGAAGGACGATACGGGAGTGGCGGTTCTCTACGTGGATGGCGAGGAGAAGGCGCGCGTGCAGGATGACAGGCTGAGGGACTTCTACCCGAATCAGACGGATCAGAAGCTCTGGCTGGGCAACACCTATTCAGACGGAACGGGCGCAGAAGGGTCCTACAGTGTCGGGTTCCCGGGGTATCTGTGCGAAATGCGCTGCTGGAACGTCGCGCGCACGGGCGACGAGATCAGGGCCTACCTCCATCGCCGGTTGAATGGCGACGAGGCGGGCCTCGTGGGGTATTGGCCGCTGAACGAGGGCGGCGGGGCGGCGGTCGTGAACCGCAGGACGGGGGTAGCTTCCGCAGTGCTGGGCACGGGGGCGTGGAAGAGCGACGACACGATGTCGTTCGTGAACAGGCGCGACATGGCGTTCGACGCGGGGGCGCATGAAGTCTCCGTGCCCCAGAACCTTTCGGAGGGGGATGTCCGCTATCTGCCCGCGGAGGGTGCGCGGGTGGTGGTGTCGGGGAAGCTGACGGGGCATGGCGCGGTCGTCGTCAACGGCGCGGAGACGAGCGGCGAGGTCGAGTTCACGGGCGACAACGACTTCAGCGGCGGCCTCACGGTCACGCGCGGGCGTTTCAAGACGGCCGACTTCGCGAACATCGGCCCGGGCGCCGTCGATATTCTGATGGGCACCTTCGCCTACACGGGGACGGCGGCGGCGACGTTCGCGAACGCCTTCTACTTCCGTTCAGGGCCGGGACGGAATGCCATTCTCCTGAACGTGGGCGATCTGACGCTTCGCGGCCCGCTGACGTGCTTCGGCAACAAGGAGGGAGGTTTCGTCA
>JBJEWG010000164.1:0-11449 GCA_051884935.1 Kiritimatiellia bacterium
TTGAAAGCGCGTCGCCGCCGATATCAAAGATCAGTTGCCGATCCGCGCCTGTGGCAACGAACCAACGCGGTGATTATACCAAAATCTACCCGTGCAAAGCGAGCGTCCCGCAGATAATCTCGAATTTTGCATCTTGCAGCGGCGGCCTTGAATCGACTTTCTAGGGGTAGATTTGGTGGCCTGTGCCGCCACACCGTCCCTCTGCGGGGCCGCACCGTCCCCCTGCGGGGCCGCACCATCCCCCTGCGGGGCCGCGCGGACGTTCCCGAGCAACCATCCAAACGCCACCGAGCGGTCGCCCGAATGGTGCTGGAGACTACGGTGTTCTCCTCCCGACGAAACGGCAAACCGCGCCGACCCAACGGCAAAATCCCCCCGTCATCCGGGATTCACTTGCGCAACCAAATGAATTCTCTTGCGCAACTGAATGAATTTGGTTGCGCAACTAAATTCGGTCACTTGCGCAACCCAGCCCCAAACCTCCCTATCATCCGACCGGGGTGATGCGCACCACTCGACCGGGGTGATGCGCACCACTCGACCGGGGTGATGCGCACGAACTGACCACACCCTCCGAGACGAACCCACGCACTCTCCCGGACCAAACTCCGTGCTCATCTCGACCAATCCACACGCCCGCCTCGACCAAGCCACATTCCACCCCCCGTGCGACTGGCCGCCTCCTCTTGATTGGAGACTGAAGAACATCGGCAAGGGGCGGTTCGTTAGAACCGCCCCTTTGCAAACGATCGGAGTTTCTTGATCGAAATGACCGAGAAGGCGACTGGATGCGGTTCGGCTACAGGTAGGAGAGGATCGAGCGGCGGAAGGCGGAGTGCTTCGACTTCTCCAGGGCGGCGCGGAAGGATTCGGCGGGGGTGGCGCGTTCCGAAAGCGTCATCTCGCGCGTCCGCTCCACGGGGAGGTATTCATCCCATTCGACCGGCACGTCGTGCCAGCAACCGTCGCCGCCGTAGACGGACTCATAATCGACGCGCCTCACGGCGCGGTAGCCGTGGGCCGTCACGGCCACGCGGGTGACGCCATCCGCCCGACCGACGACGTGCGTCTTGAGGATGTTCCGCGTGGCGCAGTCGGGATGCCGGAAGGGTCCGTCGCCGTAGTAGTTCGCAAGGGACTCGTGTTCCCAGAAGGAAGAGGGCGTCTCGGGGAGAACCCCCTTCCAGATGTCCGCGTGGGGCCGCGTCTGCTGATAGAGGGGAATCGCCAGAATCGGCGCAAGGGAGAAATAGACGTCCTTGAAGAACTTCTCGTTGAAGTCGCGGAACGCCGCCCAGGCGTCATCGACGCTCCAGTTCTTCAAGGCGGAGGGGTTGGTGTCGATCCGCGCCGCGTCCAGGTGTGCCGACTCCAGCAGATTGATCTTCCGCTTCTTGACGAAGGTGAAGTCGTCGCCGTAGCCCACCGTCCGGTCCTTCAGAAGCTGCAGCATCTGGGTCTGGGCGAGCGCCGTGAACAGCAGACGATACTCGACCTCGTTGGTGCGGTTCTTCGTCTGGAACAGAACCTCGAACTCGCGGTTGCCCATGAGCGTATAGGGATGGTCGTCGTCGAGATTGCGCGAGAACTTTTCGAGCTTCTTCAGTTCGCGCCCCTTGCGGAAGCGCGTCCAGACGCCATCCTCCTTGCCGGAGAGTTCGCTGGGGTGGCGGGAGAACGAGAGATTCGGCGCGGCGTCGTTGCCGTAGATCAGGAACTTGCGGTCCTCGAAGGTCGGGATCGGCTTCTCGACCGTGGCGGTGAGCGTCTCGTGGCGCGTTTCGTAGTGGACGTTCCCCTCGTCGTCCTCCACCTCCTCGCTCCAGCTGATATCAAGATACCCCTCGTAGACCTTCGTACCCCAGCCGGCGACGAGGCAGTGCCCAAAGACAAAGGGATTGCCGTTGATGACGCCGCTCTGTGCGCCGAGAACCGACTTGCCGTCGTTGAACGCATCGTTCCACCCGCAGAGGCGGTGCAGATCGTCCAGCCGCCTGGCCGAGAAGAACGGGTCGAAGGCAATTCGCGGCACGGTGGCCTCCACGAGCCGCTGGGGGATGTCCCAGGTGTAGAGTCTGTTCAGCGGCGCCATCTGATTCCAGGCGTCCTTCTTCAGCGCGTCGATCCGCGCACGGAGGTCCCTCAGCCTCTCCGCAGCCCGCGCGCGCCGCGTCATCAACCAGACGAAGAGCGCGGCGCCGCAGACGACGGCGGGGACGCAGTATTGCAGAATGGACTGCTGGAACTGATCCTGCTGCCCCCAGGCGAATCCGCCCGCCACCGCCACCAGCGCGGAAAACGCCGCCAGGCATCCGCAGCGGGACTTCGCGCTGGACTGGGCCTCAGCCTCCCGTTCGAGCGTGCGGACCTGCGCGACGAGGGCGCGGTTCCGGTCGGCATCGACGCCGCTCCGCTTCAGAAGCGCGCGAAACTTCTCGCGCACCAGCCGGGCGAACTTATCCTTGAACTCGTCTCGATACTTCGCCAGCGGCTCGTAGACGTCCTCCACCATCAGAAGAACGTCTGGCGGGCCCGGGCCTTCACCTCGGCGCTGGCGGAGAACGGAATGCGCGTCGTGTAGCCCGCCCGCGCGGCGACGATCATCTTGGTGGGCCAGTCGAAGAGATCGGCGTTCCACTGGTTGACCGTGTCGTTGTAGAGCGAGCGCGCCGCCGTGATCTCCTTCTGGAGATAGGCGTTCTGCTGCATCGCGTCGGCGATGGCCGCGTGGGCCTTCAGGTCGGGATAGGCCTCGACCTGCGGGAAGAGACGGCCGAAGGCGCCGTCGAGCTGAGACTGGAGGTTGTTGCGGTCCGTCCCGGGCTGGACGCCGCCCCGGTAGGCCGCGACGGTCTTCATCACGTCCTTGTCGAGCTCGACCGCCTTCGCGACCAGCCCCGCGACGTTCTGGAGTATCTGGACGCGCTGCTCCAGGTAGTTGTCGATCGTCGAGGCGTCGGCCTGCAGCTTCTGCTGGAGCTTCTGGAAATAGTTCCGCGCGCCGATCTTCATGAAGAGGAAGATCAGCCCCGGGACGATTCCCAGCACCCAGAGCATGATCTCGAAGAGCGCGGACCCAAAGCCCACGCGCACGGGCAGCTGCTTCTCGATCACGTGGATATCGCGCCCCGCCGGATTGCCGGTCTGCGTCATCTCGTCCAGTTCATTCGCCATCTTAGTTCTCCTCACTCACAAGGCAACTGCGCCACGCGACTGTGTGATCACGTGACGCAGGGGATACGATACACTGTTACACGGCCGCAGGGGCCTTCTTCCGCTTCATCACGAGCAGCACGACGAGCACCGCCGCCGCCGCGAGCAGGGAAACGCCGAGCACGGGACGGTAGAATATCCAGGCGAGGCCAACCGTGACCAGCCAGATGATGCCCGCAAGCAGACCGGAGATCAGTCCCACGCCTGCGGCGACGAGGCTGCCGAGAACGGGAATCACGTCCACCAGCGTCGCAATCGGCCCGAACACGCCCTTGAAGCCGCTCAGCAGCAGGATGAACCCGACCACGCGCAGAACCCACGTCATGATCGAATTACTGGACTTGGCGCTCTCGAACATCTCCTCGGCCGTGGCGACGCCGTCTTTCTGCAGATCGATGATCTGGCCGTTGCTGCTCTTCCATCCCGCGAAGGACTCGCCGACCTGCTTCTGGCAGATGGAGACATCATGCGGCTCGATGACCCGCACGCGGATGCGCAGGTCGCCGACCTGCGGATTGGAGGCGACCGTGCGGGTCGCGGCGTCCACCGCGTTCGAGACGGCGTTCTGCGCGGCCGCGAGGAGCGGCGAGCCGACCGTCGTGGCGGGGGCGGCGACCTTCTGCGCCGGCACGTAGACCGCGTCGCGCGCGAGCGCAAGCTGGCCATTCTTGACCGTCTCGGGAATCTTGTAGCCCTCCGGGAACGTGTAGGCGGCCCAGCCACCGACGCGACGGATGTTGGCCGACGAGAGGCGGAAGGCGCCCAGGCGGACATCCTTCGCGGCCCGTTCCATCGAGACATACGGCATCTCGACCGGCGGATTGCCGTGCCCGGCCTCTTTGAAGGACGACGAATCGACGGGCTTCTCGCACCACTCCTGCCGATAGGTGTAGGTCGTCTTCTCGTACTCCTTGTCGCCCTTCTTGACGGTCTCCGTTTCAGAGTGCTCGACCCACTGGAATATCTCGACGGTGCGCGAGAGGCGGAGCGCCCGCATCTTGATGCCAAGCTCCGCATCCTCCAGCATCTCCTGCGTATCGGCCTTGCCGCTCACGTGAACGAGCTTCCCCTCGTTCGCGGGATCGACCTTGTCGGCTGCGACGCTGACCACGGCGCCGGAACCCTCGTCGAGGGCCTTGGCCGTCTTCACCGCGCGGCCTTCGTTCCAGAACAGCAGGCCCACGCCTGCGGCAATCATCACGAACCCCGTGGCGATCCCCTTGAAGGACCCTCCCATGCGCTCAAGCCAGTTCGCCTTGTGGACTTCCTTGAACTCCTCGACGGCCATATGACCCTCCCTTTTGTGTGGTGTTTGTGTGTAGTTATATCACGCGACGTCGGCAGTCTAGCAAAAATCAATGGTCGTGTCGACCCTCACCGTGCCACGGCTCGAAGGCCGGCACCGTGTCGATACCGGCGGCGATGCGCTGCCGCACGGCCTCGTAGACGAGAATCGTCGTCGCCGCACTCACGTTGAGAGAGTCTGCGAGCCCCAGCATGGGGATGCGCACGCGCAGGTCAGCATGATCCATCCACTTGGCGGTCAGCCCATACTGCTCGGCGCCGACGGCCAGCGCGACACGCCCCGTGAGATCGACCTCGAAGTGGAGCTTTTCCGCGTGCGGCGTCGCCGCGAGAATCCTGAAGCCGCGCGCCTTCAGCCAGGCAATGGCCTCTTCGCTCGTCGCCTCGACGATCGGCACGGAGAACATCGTGCCGGTCGATGCACGCACGACGTTGGGATTGTGGACATCGGTCGTGCGGTCGCAGACGATCACGGCGCTCGCCCGCGCGGCGTCCGCGCTGCGCAGAATCGTACCGAGATTGCCGGGCTTCTCGATTGACTCCGTCACGATCACGAGCGCATTGGGCGGAAGCTCCAGCTCGTCAAGGCGCTTCGTCACATGGGGGCCCACCATCAGAAGGCCGTCCGGACGATCCTTATACGCCATCTTGAGAAAGGCCACCTTCGAGCAGGAGAACTCCTCCGCGCCACACGCCACGCAGTCGGCGATCAGCCGGGACTCGTTCTCGTTCTTCAGCCAGAGGTCGGAGCAGTGGAAGATCGCGTGCGGACGGTAGCCGTTGTCAAGCGCGCGCCGACACTCGCGGAAGCCCTCGACGATCATCTCCCCCGTCTCCTCTCGGACGGAGCAGCTGCGGAGCTTGACGACGTATTTTATTCTAGGATTTGCGGGCGACGCGAGTTCCATGCACCTTCACTGCCTTCTTGACGGCGGCAGGCTTCCCGGGCTTCGCGGCGACAAGCCCCGCCAACACGCCATTACGCTTCTTGAGTATCTTGGCCCCCCGCGTGATCTTGCAGAGCGAGACGCCCAGCTTCGCGGCGATCTGCCGCTGGGGGACCCCCTCGGCCAGCAGTTCGACCAGCTCCCACCGAAGTGCGAAGTCGTGCAGTTCGCACGGCGTGAGCAGTTCATTCAGAAACGCCTCGATCTTCGCAGGCTGCCGCAGCGAGGCGACGGCCGCCGCAAGTCTCGCGAAGGACCTGCTCACCGCTGGTTTTCCTGTGCGCGGTCGAACATCTTCTGGATTGACTCCTCCTCCTCCAGCTTGCGACGACGCTCGACCAGAAGCAGGTAGTCCGCACGATGCGCCAACAGGTCCTCGCACAGCTTGCGCGAGATGAAGGGATAGCCGCGCGAACGGCAGGCGGACTCAAGCGCGGCGGCGTTCGGCGCATCCCCCATCGCCTCGGGCAGGAACGCCATCAGCTGGCGCGCAAGACGGGGCTCGACGATCACGCGCGCATACTTCTCGCCGAAAAAGCAGACGTTGCCGGCGCGCAGTTTGCGCTGCACATCGAGGCGGTATTCGTCGATCCGCTTCCGAAGCCGCTCACTCTTCGCGTTCGGCGTGAAACCTGCGGCGGCGGCGGCCTCTGCAGGATCCTCCTTCACGGCGGCTGGCTCCGGCGCGGCATCGTCGAAGAGATCGTCGTCACCACCCTTCTTCGCGGGCGTGGGCGCAGTCGCCTTCACAGGCGCCACATAACCGTCCTGAGTCGCAAGGAAACTTTTCCAGGAAACAATCTGGTCCGTAATCTGCACGTCGTTCACGTAGATCGCCGTGCCGTAGCGGGCGACCCGGTACGGCGGCTTCAGATAGTGCCCGTCCACAAAGACGAACCCCGATGAGATGTTCTTCCCCCGTGTTCCCTTCAAAGCCGTCATGGCCGCGGCGGGCACCTTTTCGAAGGCGCCCGCGCCGAAAACAAGAGCCAGCACCGCCAGCACTGCCGTCATCCACTTCATCGACTTCCGCCTCCTTCTCCCCTCAATGCCAACCTTATAAAAGAACCCCGACTTGCCGTAGCACAGAATCCCTGGAACCTCATGTCCCAAGTGGGCGCCTCCACAAATGGCACACATGCCACCTGCTTTAGGCTCCCGTCCAAAAACGAAGGTCAGAGAAATACGCTGCCAAGTCCGCGTGCAAACCAGGGCCCACGTCGTGAAAGATCAGTTGTCCCGAACCTCGACCTTGAGCGTCGTCTTGAGCGCCTCGACGATGCGCGCAAAACCACGGTTCACCTCGTCATCCGTCAGCGTGCGGTCCGCAGAGCGGAACGCCAACGAATAGGCGAAGGAACGACGGCCCTTGCCGATGTCCTTGGACGTGAAAATATCAAAAAGCGTCACGGCTGTCAATTCAGCCGGGGCGACCTTGAGGATGCACGCCTCGACCGCCTCGTGGGTCACCCCCTCGCCGGCGACGAACGCAATGTCGCGCTTGACCATCGGGAAGGCCGGCACGGGCGTCACCTTGCCCACTGCATCGAAACGGCGCACGAGCGGCTCAAGGTCCAGCTCGGCCAACGCCATCTGCGTCGTGAGGCGGAACGGGTGGCGGAGCTTCGCCGAGAGCACGCCAAGCACGCCGCACGAGCGCCCATAGGCGCGGATCTCAAGAGCCGCCGCGAACGCCGGATGCGTCGCGGGGCGGAACTCAAGGCGGGCGACGTGCAGACAGGTCGCCACACGCTCCACGGCGCCCTTCATCCACAGAAGCGCCTCCTCGGCCGTTACGGCACGGCGGCAATCCAACGCGCCGCGCCCGACGGGGCCCGTGAAGCCAATCGCCAGACGATCCGCCTCAAACGGCCGACCATCCTTCGCGCGGCCAAATACGCGGCCGAGCTCGAAGAGTTCGGCCCGCTCGACCTGATGCGTCGCATTGCGCCCGAGCGAACCCATCAGCTGCGGCAGCAGCGAATCGCGCAGCACGCCGTATTCCGCGCTCACGGGGTCGGGCAGTGCCAGACGCTTCGCACGCACCTCCGCACGGGAGTCGAACTGGTCGAGCTCGTCCGCCGAGAGGAAGGAATAGTGCATACCCTCGGTGAAGCCCAGCGACAGACAGACCGCGCGCACCTTCTCCTTCGCGCGGAAGGATGCGTCAGAGAGCGGCGAAACGCTCGGGGCGGACGGCATCGTATCCGGGATGTTGTCGAGGCCGTAGATGCGGGCAATCTCCTCCACGAGATCCGCCTCCACGGAAAGATCCCAACGCCAACTCGGGATGCCGAAGGCCACCGTGGTCTTCGCGGCATAGGGACCCTTTTCGCGTGGCTCCAGCCCAAGGCGGCGGAGAATCACCACCATCGCGTCGTTTCCGACGGGGATGCCGATCAATCTGCGGGCCCGTTCGAAGTCAAGAACGACATCCGCGTTCAGCGGCTTCGTGCGGAAGTCGGCGTCCACGACGCCCTTCGCGACGACGGCCCCGCCATATTGCTGCAGAAGGACGCAGGCGCGGCGGCTCGCCCAATCGGCGAGATCCTTGTCCACGCCGCGGATGTAGCGGTAGCTCGCCTCGGTGGCGAGGCCCAGCTTCGTGGCGGTACGCTTCGTGGACTCGGGCTGAAAAAGCGCACTCTCGATCAGGACGCGGGTCGTGCCTGCGGCGATCTCGCTGCCCTCGCCGCCCATCACGCCGGCGACGGCGCTCGACTTCTCGGCATCCGCAATCACGAGCATCTGCTCGTCGAGCGTACGCGCCACGCCGTCGAGGGTCTTGATGACCTCACCCGGCGCCGCGTCGCGCACGACGATTCGGCCACCGGCAAGCGTCTTGTAGTCGAATGCGTGCAACGGCTGGCCACATTCGAGCATCACGTAGTTCGTCACATCCACGAGGAGACCAAGCGACCGCACGCCGCACGCTTCGAGGCGCTTCGCCATGAATGCGGGGGAGGGGCCATCTGTGACGCTCGTCACAACACGCGCCGTGTAGCGCGGGCAGCGAACCGTGTCGCGCACTTCGACCTTGATCTCATCATTGACGTCCACATCGCTCTCGACGAAATCGACGGACGGCATCTTCAACGGGCGACCCAACACGGCACTGAACTCGCGGGCAAGACCAATGACGCTCAATGCATCCGGACGATTCCAGGTCACCTCGATCTCGAAGACCGTCTCCGGCTTCTCGCCGCCCAGCACGTCGCGGGCGAACGCACCGACTTTCGTATCCGCAGGCAGTTCGATGATGCCCTCGTGGGTTCCGCCCGGCAACAGCAGCTCGCGGGAACTGCAGAGCATGCCAAACGACTCCACGCCGCGCAACTTGCCCTTCTTGATCTTGAAGCCACCGTCGGGGACGACCGCGCCGATCTTCGCGAGAACGCTCTTCAGGCCCGCGCGGCAGTTCGGCGCGCCGCACACGACCTGCACCGTCTCCACGCCATCCGTGACCGTCGTCTTGTGGAGATGCGTGCCCTCGATCACCT
The DNA here is from genome assembly GCA_051884935.1 of Kiritimatiellia bacterium. GTDB lineage: Bacteria > Verrucomicrobiota > Kiritimatiellia > RFP12 > UBA1067 > RUG572. The sequence continues at coordinate 8,966 of JBJEWG010000164.1, forward strand.
CGCATGTAAGGACCTCGCCCACCACGAAGCAATCGCCAAGGGGCTCGGGGCCGCTCGTCTCGATCGCCTCGACTTGAAGTCCGCTGCGCGTGAGGCGTTCGGCCAATTCCTCCACGGGGATATCCGATACATCAACAAACTCGTTCAACCAACTGATTGGCAGTCTCATGGGAATCTACGTAGTTTCAGATTTCAAATCTCAGATTTCATTCGGCCGCAGGAGCCGGGACCGTTGGCGGTTCAGTCGCAGGTGACTCATCAACTGGAGTCACGGGCGGTTCGGCCGGGGGCTGCTCTGGAGCCGGGGCCACAGACGGTGCGGTAGCGGGCGGCGGCTCAACGGCTACGGGCGGCTCAGGGGACTTCTTTTCCGCTACAGGCTTGCGCGGCGCAGGACGCCACCGCGGATGATCGGCAGGCGGCACAAGGCCACCATTCGCGTAGCATACGAGGTGGCCTTTCTCAAGGAGCCACATGATATGGGCCTTCGCGTTCTGCGCCTTGGCGGCGTCGCCGGCGGAGAGGGCCGCGACCACGGCGCCAGGAGCCAGATCGGGATTCGCCTCGACGTACTTCACAAGCTCGGCCAGCTCCGGAATCGCGTGCGCCACATCCAAAGGGGACGGCTTCACGGACGTCACGAACTCGGGGCCGCGCGGGTCATTGGCGCGGAAGAACTGAAGCTTGCGATGATGAAACGCACCGCGCAATGCGTAGAACAGGGACGCAGGGAAACGCTTCTCCTTCGCAAGCGCGTCACGGCAGGCGAAGACGAACCCGCGGTTGGAGGACTTCAACGCCATATCCGCCGGCATGTCCACCGTCTTCGGAGACGTCATCAACGATGGCGCAATCGTGCGACGAAACTCGAGCTCGGCCGCCTCGCGCTCAATCGCGGGGGCCACCTCCCCCTCGGCACCTTCGGCGGCGGCGGCGGGCTGCTCGCCCTTCCGGCGGAAAATCGTCTTCTTCGTGGCGGTCTGGCGCCAGGCCTCGACCGCGTCGGCATCGCGCACCATCTCGATGCGGGCGCGGTACGCCGCCTCGCTCATGTTCGGGAAGCGCGTGCGCACCATCTCGCGCACGCGCGCGTCGTAGCCGTGCAGGTTCGGCGGTCCAAGGAGCTCGCCGCTCAGCCCGCATTTCGCCACGCAGGTGAAGGCTCCCTTCGGCGCCTCGCACTCCACCTCCTCGCACGTATAGTAGTCGCCAAGATGGGCGGCGAGCACGTGGGACATCAGCTCCTCCTCGGAGAACGCGACGAAGCCACACGCCTTGCACTGGTGGAAGACGATCGGCTCGGCGGCGTCCTTCTTCGGGGCGATGCGCAGCACGCAGGCCTCAAGGTGATCAAGGAAGAAGTAGGCCAGCTGCTTGAGGGGATACGCCATGTAAGGCGCGCCCTGAATGCGGCGGATGAACTCGCCCAGCTGCTTCTGGCCGGGGAGGATGCGCACCTCGACATCGAGCGGCTTCACGAACTCACGCGGCGGGCGATCGTCGCGGCGCCCAGGAAATGGACGGCCCGAAGATAGGCGCGGCCCACGGTCATCACGGCGATCTGAACGAGGCTTGCCGAAGGACGGGCGCGGCCCGCGATCGTCGCGGCGATCCGGACGGGGGTGGCTGAAAGACGGACGCGCGGCGCGGTCGTCGCGGCGCTCCTCGCGCGGCTCAAACTGGGCGAACTTCGCCTTGTCATCCGGCTTGCCCTTCGCCCAGGCCGGGGTGAAATCAAACGAACCGAGCGCGCTCAAGTCAAGCGCGTCCGCGTTCCTCTCGGTGTCTTCTTCAGCCATGCTCTCCGCCTCTCGGGAATTCCCGTCAAAATGACGGGTGCGAATTATCCTCTATTGGGCTTCAAAAGTCAATTCGAAAAGGCGAGGGGCGGCGCGGAACCCGCGTCGCCCCTCTGCGTCCGTTGGACGTGCGGGAACTACTTCTTGAAGCTCTCCTCAACGGCCACGGCCACCGCGACGGTCGCGCCGACCATCGGGTTGTTACCCATGCCGATGAGGCCCATCATCTCAACGTGCGCCGGCACGGACGAAGAACCCGCGAACTGCGCATCGGAATGCATACGGCCCATCGTATCCGTCATACCATAGGAGGACGGACCGGCGGCCATGTTGTCCGGGTGGAGCGTGCGGCCCGTACCGCCGCCGGAGGCAACGGAGAAGTACTTCTTGCCGTTCTCGATGCACCACTTCTTGTAGGTGCCCGCGACCGGATGCTGGAAGCGGGTCGGGTTCGTGGAGTTGCCCGTGATGGAGACGCCCACGTTCTCGAGCTTCATGATCTCAACGCCTTCCGGAACGTTGTCCGCGCCGTAGCAGTTGACGGCCGCGCGCGGGCCCTTCGAGAACGCCTTGCGCTCGACGACCTTGACCTTCTCGGTCTTGTTGTTGAAGGAGGTCTTGCAGTAGGTGAAGCCGTTGATGCGGCTGATGATGTAGGCGGCGTCCTTGCCCAGGCCGTTCAGGA
>JBJEWG010000165.1:0-2177 GCA_051884935.1 Kiritimatiellia bacterium
CACGCACTTGGAAAGGTCGCGCATGATGGCGGCGGACTTGTCGACGGGGAACTGGTTCATCTCGCCGCGGAACGGTATCTCGCGCACGCCGAACTCGGCGGCGAGCTTCTGGAGCTCGCAGTCCTGGTTCTTCGCGCAGGTCAGGCAGGTCTGCGGATGGTCGGAGAGCAGCAGCTCCAGCACCGTGCGGCGGGCCTTGAGGGCGCGGTTCGAGTTCGTCCACACCTCGACGCCGTCGCGGGCGATCGGGGTCGCGCAGGCCGGCACGAGGATCTTGCGGGGGCCGCGGATGCCGGTCGCCTCCACGAGGCAGAGGCGGCAGGAGGCGGGCTTGTTCGCCGTGCCGCAGCCCACGTCCGGGCAGTAGCACAGCGTGGGGATGTGCACATTGATCTTGTTCGCCGCGTCGAGGATCGTCGAGCCGGCGGGCACCTCAACCTTGGTGCCGTTGATGATGACGGTTACGTTAGCCATTGCAGAACTTCCTTATTACTCCTTGACGATGGCCTTGAACGGGCAGGCGCTGATGCAGGCCCCGCACTTGATGCACTTCTTCGGGTCGATGACGTGCATCTGCTTGACGGAGCCCGAGATCGCGTTCACCGGGCAGTTGCGGGCGCACTTCGTGCAGCCCTTGCACTTGTCCGTGATCTTGAGCGTGTAGAGCTTCGTGCAGGTGCCGGCGGGGCACTTCTTGTCGCGCACGTGGGCGACGTACTCGTCGCGGAAGTAGCGCAGCGTGGAGAGGATCGGGTTCGGCGCCGTCTGGCCAAGGCCGCAGAGCGCGGTGTCCTTGATCGTGTTGGCGAGGTCCTCAAGCTCGTCGAGCATCTCCTCCGTGCCGTTGCCGTCGCAGATCTTGTCGAGCATTTCGAGCATGCGGCGGGTGCCGATGCGGCAGGGCGTGCACTTGCCGCAGCTCTCGTCCTTGGTGAAGCCCAGGTAGAACTTCGCCATGGCGGGCATGCAGTCCTTGTCGGAGAGCACGATCATGCCGCCAGAGCCCATCATCGAGCCGATGCGGCCGAGGTTCATGTAGTCGATCGGGGTGTCGAGGTTCTCGGCCGTGATGCAGCCGCCGGAGGGGCCGCCCGTCTGCACCGCCTTGAACTGGTGGCCGCCCGAGATGCCGCCGCCGATGTCGTAGATGATCTCGCGCAACGTGGTGCCCATCGGCACCTCCACGAGGCCGACGTTGTTGATCTGGCCGGCGAGCGCGAACACCTTCGTGCCCGAGTTGCCGCTGATCGTCTTCGTCCAGTTGCCGTTCGCGTCGGTCTCGATCTTCCAGTTACCGATCTTGGCGTACCACTGGGCGCCCTTCACGAGGATCACGGGGATCGACGCATAGGTCTCCACGTTGTTCACGTTCGTGGAGCAGCCCCAGTAGCCGCCGCCGATGTTGGCGGGGAACGGCGGCTTCGTCGTGGGCTCGCCGCGCTGGCCCTCCATCGAGTGGATCAGGGCCGTCTCCTCGCCGCACACGAACGCGCCGGCGCCGAGCTTGATCTCGATGTCGAAGCAGAAGTCCGTGCCGAGGATGTTCTGGCCCAGGAGGCCGAACTCGCGGGCCTGGTCGATCGCCTTCTGGAGGCGGCTCACCGCGAGCGGATACTCCGCGCGGATGTAGACGAGGCCGTGCTGGGCGCCAATCGCGTACGCGCCGATCGCCATCGCCTCGATGACGCTGCCCGGGTCGCCCTCCATGATGGAGCGGTCCATGAACGCGCCGGGGTCACCCTCGTCGGCGTTGCAGACGATGTACTTCTCGTCGGCCTTCACGCCGGCTGCGATCTTCCACTTCAGGCCCGTGGGGAAGCCCGCGCCGCCGCGCCCGCAGATGCCGGAGTTCAGCACCTCCTGGACGACCTGCTCAGGCGTCATCGACGTGAGCGCCTTCGCGAGGCCCTGGTAGCCCTCGTTCGCGATGTAGTCCTCGATCGACTCGGCGTCGATCAGGCCGCAGTTGCGCAGCGCGATGCGGTGCTGCTTGGCGTAGAACGGCATCTGCGCGTAGTCGTGGATCTTCGCCTGAAGCGTGGGCTCCACGTAGAGAAGGCGCTCGACGACCTCGTGGCCGACGATGTGCTTCTGGACGATCTCCTTCGCGTCGTCCGGCGTGACCTGCACGTAGAACACGTTGTCGGGCATCACCTTGACGATCGGGCCCTGGGCGC
>JBJEWG010000166.1:0-2174 GCA_051884935.1 Kiritimatiellia bacterium
TCGCCTGGCTGGAGCGTCGCCCAGCTGCGCATCGACTGCACCATGCGCCCCTTCTCGTCCAGCAGCATGAAGTAGATCGGCGTCCGCGCCGGCGCCTCGAAGACCACCGAGCCGTCCTCCGCCACCGGCACCTCCCCCAATACGCGCTTCACGCCCCACGTGCCGTTCCCCAGCGCCGGCGGCGTGCAGGAAAGCCCTCCGCCCCCCGGCCCGCCGTTCCCGTTCTCGCCGATGCCCGCCGGACGATAGTCGATCGACACCGCGCGCAGCGACTTCACCGTCCCGCGCGGAACCCCCTTCATCGAATCCCCCACGTAGACGTCGCGGATCGCGAAGAGGCCCGTCTTCAGCGACTCGTCGGGCCGCACCGAACTCCGCTTCGGCAACGTGCGCGCCCGAACGGGCACCGGCCGCCCGCAGGGAATCTTTCCGCGCCGCGACACCAATAGCTCATACGCGCCGTCCACGTCCGTCCAGTAGAGTCCGAACGGCGCGCGCCGCTCCCGGTTCTGCACCCGCCCCTCCTTGTTGCGCCGCCACCCCTCCGGCAGATAGGCCAGCACCACCTCCCGCTCGTTGATCGGGTAGGGGTACATCGCCACGCGCCCCTCCTGCCCGTCGGCGTCCACCCGCCGGGCCTTCGCCCTGCGCAGCGGCGCCAGCTGCCAGGCCCCCTGGTCCTCCTCGCGCCCCTCGCGCGGGTCGAACCGCAGCAGTTCCCCGGGCTGCGACGTGTGGTGCCCCGTCGCGATGCCGAAGAAGAGCGCGCTGCCCGGCACCGCCCGCGCGTGGATGAGCGTCGTCGGGAACCAGGAGTTCCCGCCGTACACCGCGCGCTGGTTCGTCCCGTCCGGGTTCATCGCGAAGAGCGGCTGCGGGAACATCTGCGACCGGTCGTTGTATTCCCACCGCGTGTAGAACACGCGCCCGTCGCCCGCCAGCGCCGGATAGTTGTCGTGCACCTGGTCGAACGTCAGGCGCGTGATCTTGGAGCCGTCCGCCTCGCAGCGGTAGAGGTTGCTCACCTCCGTCCACCAGCAATCGACAATCTGCATGCAGCGGGTGGAGTTGAAGATGATGCGGCCGTCCGGCAGGTAGCACCCCTCGTAGTCCGCAACGCCCGCGCCGTGCGTCAGCTGGCGAACCGAACGGTCCGCGAGGTTCATCTCGTAGAGGTGGAAGTCGTCCCCCCGGTCGCTCGCCTTGAACGAATAGAGAATCCGCGTCCCGTCCGGCGACACGTCCACGTCGCGGAAGCACCCCGTCTTCGACTCCAGCAGGCACGTCTCCTCCCACAACCCGTCGGGACGATACTCCGCCAGGCAGAGCGAGGACCCGATGGCCAGGAACGTCCGTTCGCTCTGCGCGTCCGACAGCGCCTCCGTGTAGGCATAGTGCGAGCCCCCCATCACGTAGTGGCGGCAGTAGACCCACTTCGTCGCGGTGGCAACGACCGATTTCAGACGGTCGGCCCGCGTCTGAAGCCGCTCCCGCCGCCAATCCGCATGACTCTTCCCTTCGGGGATCGGCGCCTCGGCGAGCCACGCCTCCTCCAGCTCATCCGCCACCGGCTCCGCCCGGAGAACGGCCGCCAACATCCCCACGCAAATCACCACCATCCGCCGGAAGGCACGCTTCGCCCCCGCGCCAACCGCCAACAACCGCCGGAAGGCACGCTTCGCCCCCGCGCCGTCCAGACGCGGCTGCCCGTCAACCGTCAAACCTGTCATGCACACCTCTCCACCGAATCATCCGACCTGTTTCAACTCTTCTCGATGCCCGCCATTATACCATATATCTCCTCCCCCGCCCGCCGTGTCTTCCCTCATCCTCCGACAAATACACCGGGCTCCTAAGCATCTCGCTCCTACCGCCGCGCGCGCGGACGCCACCGAGAGGTGGCCCACCTCCCGCCGACATCACGCCATCCCAGAGCCGATGGGCAATGCGCCTCCCTAGGCGATTCCGAATTCCACTGCGCAGTGGAAAATATTCCACTGCCGAGTGGAGTAAATTCCACTGGGCAGTAGAATTTCCTCCACTGCCGAGTAAAACCCGTCATCGCCGAAGCGCCCCCGCGCCCTCTCCTAGACGCCCCCCTCCCACTCATCCCGTCTATTGAAACTTAGAGCGGGGCGTGAGAAATGGGACAAGGCGCGACGAGGTGCGACGAG
>JBJEWG010000167.1:0-11392 GCA_051884935.1 Kiritimatiellia bacterium
ACGGGCGGCGTCTGCCGGTGCGGCACCGGCAACCAGCCGCCCGGGGACGACCCCGCGCCGCCGCCGCCCGACCCGATGGCCGGAGGACTCTCCATCGAGTTCTCGAAGGGTGCGGTGGTCTTCGAGGAGGCGTACACGAATTCACCCGGTGTCGTTGTCTCAAGGCAGTCAACCACGACGCGCCTCACCGTGTCGGCCAGTGGGGGCGTCAATGGCGGAACGTTCACCCTGACGAGCAGGAATCTTGGGAAGCTGACGCCGGTCGACGGCAGCGGGCCCATCTCGCTGACATCCGGCATGAGGCTCGGCCCCGGCCAGACCTACTTCGCGACCTTCCTCTGCGCGGGAATGGAGGAGAGCGGAGGCGAGGACGACATCAGGGTGGAGGGAACCTATATTGAGGAAAACACCGGCCTGCACGACTCGCCCGCGGCGGCGACAACGGTCGTCGTGGTTGAAGTCGAGCCGGTCGTGAACACGGGGTTTGCAAATCGGCACCTTGTCGGCGTGCGCGAGGAGTGCCTGCTGAGATGGCGGCCGGCTTCGGCGCAAGTCCGTATTCGGGCGGGCGAGGACGGAATTGTGGACGAATCCCCGAACAATATGCGTTATCAGGCGCCGCTGGAAGGGGGGAGCGCGTCCCTCTCGTTTCAATGCAGGGGCGCGAGCCTCGACATCGTGTTTTCGGTGGTCGAGCCCAGAGCCGTATTCGTGGGCATGCCGCCGACCTGCAAGCCGCCGACCTGCAATGAATTCGGCCTTCCCCGCAATGCCGCGGGCGGCATCGGAATGAACCTGGAGCTTTACATCATGCCGACAAACGTCTCGTTCAACGGAATCGCGGTCCAGGAGATTCCGACGTCGTACCGCGATCCCAAGGGGTATTTCGCGCACCCCTGTTTCCAGAATGTCTGGTCGCATACCGAAGACCGGGGGGCGGGGAAATGGCATGACATCGCGGCGGACAATTTCTTCATGTACGACGGGGCGAACATGGGCGACGAACTGCCCCGCATGACCCCGGACGGAGTCGTCACCGACGATCCGGCGTGTGGATGGGCCAACGGGACGATGAGCTGGAAGATACCCGTGGGCTGGAACGAGAGGGGTTCCACGGAGGACGATCTGGTGATTAAATCCTTCCAGACTTATTGGCAGCAGTTCGCAGTCAACGCGCGCGGGACGTTGCGCGTCACGAAACTGGGGCACTGGGTCCAGAGGGGGACCAACGCCGTCATATCGATCGATGGAGAAGTGCAATGGCCGTAACAACAAGATTGACGCTTTGTGTCGGATTTCTCGCTTTCTGCGCCGGATGCGGGCGCCCGGACATTCCGCTGCCGTCTGCGGCGCAGCAGATCGTGGCCGAGGTGGAGGGCCTGAATACCCGGATGATGTCGTCCCAAAACAAGGTGAGGATGCAGGGCAGGGAACTGGTGCGGCGGATCAAGGCCTTGCCTGAGCATGAACGGGCCTCCGTCTCCGAACGGTACCTGAAGAAGATCGAGGCCCTGGAGGCCGCCGACGTCCGGTTCCCCAGATGCTCCGTGCGGCTGTACAACCTTCAGGGGCTGCTGAAGACGGTTGACCAGTGTGCGGACTACGTCGCGGACAAGGAGCTGCCGATGAGGCTGCACGCCGGCCACATCGACCGATGCGCCGCGGCGGCCCGCTACTGTCGGGGGCAGATGCGCGGGGAGATGACGCTGGACGAGAGGAGGAGCTGGCAGCAGACGCTTCGGGATATTCTGACCGACTACCGCTACTTCTGCCTTGAGATCCGGAAGATCTATCTGCCGCGTGTCGCGGGGCGGCTGCTCTCGCCCGAACGGCTGGACGTGTGGCGGAAGGAGTTCGAGGACAGGATGAAGAGGGCGGATGCCGAATTCGACGCCGCCTCCCCGTTGCTGACGGCACGCTGGCTGTTTCCAGGTACCAGTACTGGGCGGAGCGTTCGCGCTTCGGCGTTCGGCGGAGGTCGGAGGGAGTGAGGGAAGGAGTTGAATGGTGAGAATGAGAATATGTTCGCTTCCGCTGGCGGCGTTGTCGTCCCCACGGAACACGGATTTCCGGTTGACAACGATTCTAGAAAATGCGACTCTATTCCCATCATCTTGAAGCGTATTCTTGATGCGGTGTAGATGTGCGGAATGGTGTGAAAGGATCGAGAAATGAAAAACTGCTTGATGTGCATGGGCATTGTGGCGTGTGCATTCTCGTCTGGATTCGTCTGGGCCGTTGATTTGGTCGAGGGCGCGGCGTTGACGGTGCCGCCCGGCGAGAGCTGCGTCGTCTCCGGCACGCACACGATCCCGTCCTTCTCGAACAAGGGCGTGCTGACGCTCACCGAGGGGGCGGACGTGACGGTCAGCGGCACGCAGACGGCGGGGTCGATCGTCGCGGACGGCGTGAACGGTTCGCTGAATCTGGAGCCGAACGCCCGGCTTGTCATCTGGTCCTACGACAGGAACCAGAACAACCAGTCGCTGGTGGGGGGCTATCTAGGCGGCACGGGCACGGTGAACGTCGCGCAGGGGGCGCTGCTCTCCCTGCTGGAGAATTCGGCCCAGTTCCGGCTGTCGTCTAATTCCGCCTCAGACCGCACGCGGCTGACCTACGGCATTCTGAACGTCTCCGGCACGGTTGAACTGAAGACCCTTGAGCTGGCCGCGTTCTGGCCGAGCGGCGTGACGGACACGAATCTCTACGCGCGGTCCGGCGAGGTCAATCTACTGCCGGGCGGCGTGTTCTCGGCGGACAGCATCTCCGCGAACGACGCCTCGATTTCGCGCATCAACTTTCGGGGCGGCACCCTCAAGATGAAGGCGTCCAACTGGAGCTACGTCTCCACCAGCTACGGCGCGCTGGTTGAACTCGACTTCGCGGCGGGCACGGAATCGGCCATCGAGACGGCCGGCAGCCTGACGTTCAACATGGGGGCCCTCATCAACGTCAGCGGTTCGGGCGCGCTCGTGAAGAGGGGGCCCGGCACGCTCTCGCTCTACCGCCCCGCGGGCATGGGCGGCAACGGCTTCACCGGCAACATCCGCGTCGAAGAGGGCGCGGTCTACCTTGGGCGCGCGCTGGCCGAGGGGCAGAGCGTCTATGTGTGCGCGGGTGCCTCCTATCAGCTTGCCGTGCCTGCGGACGCGGCGCACATCACATACGAGGAACCGTCCGAGGCACCCGCGACGGGCGGGCTCTACACGGTCAACGGCGAGCATCCGGGCGACATCGACCTTGTGGGGCTCGCCGCGTTCGACTCGGACCGGCTGGGCGGTCCCTTGGGGGGCGTCACGGTTTCCGTGGGGGGCGTCGTGACGCACGCGGCGGCGACGCGCGAGCATCCGTTCACGCTCGTGGGCCAGTACGCCGGCTCGACGCTCAATCTGCTCAACACCGACATCGACCAGACGCCGATTCGGCTTGACGGGCCGGGGTGCTTCCGCTTCTCGGGCGATCGCCTGCTCACGCCGGCCGATGCCGACGATATCCAGTTCGCGGGCGGCACGTATGGCAAGACGGGGAGGGTGACCTTCAAGACCGGGGCGGATACCTATTCCATCGACAACGGGTCTGTCTCGGCGGCGAACATCTACATCGGCGCGGAGGGTGTCAATGCCGACGTCATCGTGCGGGATGGAGGGCTCTCCGCCGACACGCGGCTCTTCATCGGCTCCACCTATTCCGGCGACGCGCGGGCCCACACGACGGGCACGCTGACGCTCGGCAACGGAACGGTCTCGGCCCCCGAACTCCGCTTCGGCGCCAACGGCCTGACGAACGGCACGTCGAAGGGGGAACTCTACGGCACGCTGAACCTTGAGGCGGGCGGCACGCTCCATACGTCCGTGATCGGCAACGACGAAGGGCGGTCGCAGATCGTCTTCAAGGGCGGCGCGTTCCGGCCCCGAGGGGCCGCCTGCGCCGTCAGCGCCAACCAGACGGTGGAGGTCGATCTGATCGCCGAGGCGGGGCACGACATCGTGGTTAACACGGTGGGCACGACGAACGTGCTGGCCGCGCAGGAACGGGGGCAGGTCCGCCTGACGGGAGAGGGCGGGTTCGTCAAGCGCGGCAACGGTCTGTTGAGGCTCGGGGACGGGAAGAACGTCGGCTTCACGGCGGACTACGCGGGCGACACGGTCGTCGAGGGGGGCGTGCTGCAGCTGGCGTGTGACAACCCGCTGCCGTTCGGCGCCGGGAAGGGGGGACTCGCGGTCCAGGCGAAGAAGTCGCTGGACCTCAATGGGCACCTCCTCACCGTGAACGCGCTCGCCGCGCCCGTGGACGGCATCGTGAACGGCGCCTCGCAGATGGCCACGCTCGCCGTCGGCGCCGATGGGCGCGACGGCGTGCTCAATCTCGCTCTGCCCGCGAATGTGACGCTGGAGAAGATCGGCGCGGGCACGGTCGATTTCACGGCCGGTCTGCCGCCGATTCTCAACGTCCGCGCGGGCACGGCGTGCATTCAGCCGATGACGGCCTTCAGCCATTACCGGTTCAAGGTGGAGAAGGTGCGGGGCGCCTCGGCGAACTCGATGCAGATCGGCGAGTTCAAGCTGATGGACGGCGCGACGGACGTGACGCGGCCCTACGCCTCCGTCAGCCGCTCCGGCACCGGCAAGGCCTCGCCGGCCAACGAGCAGCCCGCGAAGGCCGTCGATGGCGACCTTGCGACGAAGTTCCTCGACTTCAACGGCGCGAACGATGATACGGGGAGCGACGCGCTGCGCGATTCCTGCTGGCTGCGGCTCGACTATGCCAGCCCCGTCCGCGTCACGGGCTATATGTGGGCGACGGGGAACGACTGCGCCGACCCCGGGGATGCGCGTTGCCGCAGTCCGCAGAACTGGCGTTTGCAGGGGAGTTTGGACGGCGAGACGTGGATCGACCTCGACGTCCGCACGGACTATGTCCAGACGTCCGCCGAACCCAGTGCGTGGGTTGACGCGGTCTTCGAGATTGATTCGGCGGTCTCCCGCACGGACGCCGCCTCGGTGAACGTCGATGCCGGCGCGGCGCTCGAACTGGCCGGCACGCACGCATTCACCCTGCTGGGCGGCGCGGGCACGACGGTGCTCGCGGCGGACGCCGTCGCCGAATTCCCGGGCAACGGCCTCGTGAGCGGTACCGTGGCGGGGAGCGGGCGGATCGAGAAGACGGGCGACGGCACGCTCACCGTTGTCGCAGCGGAGGACTTCACGGCCGATGTCGTGGCGCGTGGCGGCACGGTCTGCTTCGGCAGGGGGCTGCCCGAGAAGTGGTTCCGCCTCACGATCCGCAAGACGAATCCCGACAGCGACACCGCGATGCAGATATCCGAGTTCAAGATGTTCGACTTCAAGGGCGAGCGTGTGAATCTGAACCTGACGATGGCCCCGGACGGAACCGCCGCCGAGCGGCTGTCGCCGGGCGCGTTCTGCAAGGCGGGCGCCTACACGTGCGGGAAGTCCACCGAGGACGCCGACAGGATCTTCGACGGCGACACGGCGACGAAGTGGTGCGCCACGAGCGTGGGCGGGCTCAAGACCGGCGACCCGAAGGACTGGCGGACGATTACGCTCCGTCTGGCGAACGACGCGCAGCCGGCCGCGAGCTACAACTTCACGACCGCAAACGACAACCCAAGCCGCAGCCCGTCCTCATGGCTGCTTGAGGCGAGCCGCGATGGCGTGACCTGGCGGACGGTCGATGAACGGAGCGACGTTCCGCACCCGACGACGACATTCACCGACTTCAACGGCGGCGCGCCCTTCGAACTCGTTTCCGCGGCGGACGAGGCGGCGGACGTGTTCCGCGGTGTGCTGGAAGTCGCCCCCGGCGCGGTGGCCGAAGTGGTCGATGAGACCACCCAGATCGCCGCGCTGCGCATCGACTGCGCGTCCGGCGCCGGCACGTTGGCCTGCATCGACTTCGCGCCGAACGGCGTGCTGCATCTGACGAACTTTGTCCCCAGCGGGGCGTTGACGGAATTGCCCATAACGCTGGGCGAGGTGCGGAATGCGGCCAACCTGAAGTCCTGGACGGTGCGGATCGACGGCGTGGTGAATCCCAGCCGCCGGGTGGCCTGCGTCAACGGCAAGCTTGTTCTCGTGTCTTCTGGCGTGGTGATCTACATCCGCTGACGCCGCACGCATCCGCGTTTGGCATGGCACCTCGTCCGGCTCTGACGAGATTTGATATACTGTGGGCCATGCGCGGATTCTTCCTCCAGATTGCCTGCGTGGCGGCCCTTCTCGTCGGCTGTGCCACGGCGTATGGCGAGACGATTCTGACGGGACGGGCCCTCGACGCCCTGAGCGGCGAGACGATCACGGTGCTGGGCGGGGACAACATCCCGCATATCGTCCGCCTGATCGGCGTCGATGCGTTCCCGAAGACCGAGCCATGGGGTGCGAAGGCCCAGGCCTTTCTGGATGATCTCGTCGCGCGCGAGAACGTGCGCGTGAGCTGGAGCCGGAAGAGCGAGCTCGGCTATCCGCTCGGCACGGTGATGCTGGGGCGGCGGGACCTGAGCCTCGCGATGCTGAAGGCGGGCCTCGCCTGGCGGTGTACGCGCGTTCCCCTGTCGCCCGCGTACGAGAAGGCCGAGGCGGCGGCCAAGGCCGCGAAGCGCGGCCTGTGGGCGGACAAGGATCTGGTGATTCCCGGGGAGGCCGAGCACCACCCGAAGCCGGTCGAAGCCGTCACCTCGGCGACGCCGAAGTCAAAGATGAAGTCCAAGCGGTGAATACAGGAGAAGACAAGCGATGAAGATTCGGATTCTGACGGCGTTCTGCGCGGCGTTCTGCGCCGTCTGCGCGGAGACGGTGACGCTCAAGGTCGCGACGGACCACCCGGACTGCCTCTACGCCTGCGGGGATGAGGCGGCGTTCACCGTCACGGCGCTGGACGCCCAGGGCGCGCCCGCGAAGGCCGGCACGCTTGAGGCGACCATCGACAACTTCGGCAACCGGAAGATGGCGGCGCGGACGATCGACCTCGCGCAGGAGAATCCGTTCACGCTCAAGGCGCGCAAGGAGATTCCCGGCTTCCTGCGCCTGATGGTGACGAGCCGCACGAAGGGCCTCACGGTCAAGCCGACCGGGGGGCAGGGCTCGATCTTCGCCTGGGGCGTCGCCTACGAGCCGACGAAGATCCAGCCGGGCGCGGCGTGCCCGCAGGACTTCGACGCCTTCTGGGCCGACGCCGTGAAGAAGCTCGACGAGACGGTGCCGGTGGACGCGCGGATGGAGGAGATCCCCGCGAAGTCGAACAAGAACCGCACCTACTACCGCGTCAGCTTCGCCTCGGCCGGCGGCCGCCGGGTGTGGGGCTGGCTGTCGATGCCGAAGGGGAAGGGGCCGTTCCCCGTTGACGTGAGCGTGCCGGGCGCCGGCATCGGCGCGCTGGGGACGGGGGGCGACGCGCACCGGATCTCGCTGACGATGAACGTGCACAGCTACCCGCAGCCGGATACGGACGCCGCGCGCCAGGCGGCCTACAAGGCGCAGGACGCGAAGTACGCCGCGCCGTGCGGCGTGGCGCGCTACTGCCAGGCCGGGATCCACGTCTCCCGCGAGGATTACTTCTACTACGCCTCGCTGCTGGGCATCAACCGCGCCGTGAACTGGCTCTGGGCGCGGCCCGAGGTCGATCGCGCGCACTTCACCTATTTCGGCACGTCGCAGGGCGGTGGCTTCGGGTTCATGCTCACGGGGCTGAACGGACACTTCACGCGCAGCTGCATCTTCGTGCCCGCGATCACGGACCTGCTCGGCTTCCGCCAGGACGACCGCCAGAGCGGCTGGCCGCGCATCGTCGAGGCGCAGCGCGAGGAGAACAAGGCCGCGGCCGAGAAGTGGGCGCCCTACTTCGACGGCGTCAACTTCGCCGCGCGCATCACGTGCCCCGTCCGCGTCGTCGCCGGGTTCGCGGACTGCGTCTGCACCCCCTGTGGCGTCTATGCGGCCTACAACCTGATTCCGTCCAAGGACAAGAAGATCATCCATGGCATCGGCATGGGGCACGGCGTCTACGGGGAGCTCTATCGCGATCTCGCCGCCTGGCGGACCGCGCGCTGAGGCCGTTCAAGGCGGGGTGAAGCGGAATTGAACGAAAGCGTCTTCTTTCAGGATCTCGCCGTCCTGATGGCCGTGGTCGGCCTCGTCTCGATCGTCTTCGCCCGCCTGCGCTGGCCGAAGGTGATCGGGTATCTGCTCGCGGGCGTGCTGATGAGCGAGCACACGTGGGGCGGGTCGTTCCTGCTGGACTCGAAGTCCGTCAGCACGATCGGGCAGCTCGGCATCGTGTTCCTCATGTTCACGCTGGGGCTCGAATTCAGCGCGGGCGACATGAAGAAGGTCAAGCACGTCTCGGTGCCGACGGCCATCTTCGACACGGTGATGATGATCTGGCTGGGGTATACGGTCGGGCACGAGCTCCTCGGGTGGAACCGCGTGCAGTCCCTCTTCCTCGGCGCGGCCATCTGCGACTCGGCGACGACGCTGCTCGCGAAGACGATCGAGGAGATGAAGTGGAGCGAGCGGCCCTTCGTGCGCTACATCTTCGGCTCGACGATCTGCGAAGACATCCTCTGCGTGGGCGTGATCGCGCTTGTGACCGGCGTCGCGAACGGAAGCGGCATGAGCGTGGGGGCGGTCGCGCAGTCCCTGGGCGGGCTGCTGGCGTTCTTCGTGGGCGTGCTGGTGTTCGGGCTCGTGATCGTGCCGCGCCTGCTGGACCGGGTGGGGCGGATGAAGGACGACGAGGCGCTGCTGCTCACGCTGCTCGGCTGCTGCTTCCTCGTGAGCTTCATCGCCTACAAGCTCGACTACTCCCTCGCGATGGGGGCCTTCCTGATGGGCATCCTCGGCGCCTCGACGGAGGTGCGCGGTCGGCTCCTTGAGCTTGCGGCCCCGCTGCGGAACATGTTCGCGGCCGTCTTCTTCGTGACGATCGGCGTGCTGGTGGATCCGGCCGCCTGCGGGCGGCACATCTTCGCGATCCTCGGCCTCTCGGCGCTGGTCATCTGCGGGAAGGGGTTCAACTGCTTCGTGATGTCGATCCTCACGGGCCAGAAGGTGAAGGACGCCGTGCAGACGGGGTTCGGCCTCGCGCAGATCGGCGAGTTCGCCTTCATGGTGGCGCTGATGTACATGTCGCAGACGGGGGATGCGTCGAGCCCGATGTACCAGATCGTCGTGGGCGTCTCCCTGCTCACCACCATCCTCAACCCGATGATGCTGAAGGCGTCGGACCCCGTGGGGGACTGGCTGGAGGACCATATGCCCGAGCGCGTGCGCGGGTGGCTGGCGGCCTACCAGGACTGGCTGGCGCGCTTCCGCGCGGCCACCGTCCCGTCGCAGCTTCAGAAGCACCTGCGCAGCCGCATGATCTGGCTGGGGGTGATCGCCGCGCTCAACGTGTGCGTGGCCGTGACGGCCTCCATGCTCAACGAGCAGAACTACGCGCCGTTCTCGACCTTCTTCGAGCTTCACAAGCGGTTCTTCTTCTGCCTGGGCGCGAATCTGTTCTGCGTCTCCGTGCTGGCGCCGACCTTCGGGCTCGCCCGCTCCCTCGGCCTCGACGTCTCGGCCGTCCTCACGGGCACGCGCCAGCCGAAGCGGTGGAAGAAGGCCGTCCAGCGGGTCGTTGTGGCGTTCACGCTGGGTGCGGTGATGGTGCTCGCGTTCCTCCAGATCGTGATGCTGAACTTCAGCCTTCGGCCGGACGAGCCGGCGGCGCAGGTCGTGGTCTGGGTCGTGATCGCGGCGGCCGGCGTGTTCGGCTGGAAGCGCTTCCGCCGCATGGGGCGCCTCGCCGGCTATCGGTTCAGCGCGGCGGTCACGGCGGAACGGCGCCGCACGCGGCGGCGGCCGACGGCCGGCGGCAAGTCGGTTCTGCTCACGGTGCCGGGCGACTACTACGTGCATCTCACGGTCGCGGCGGATACGCCGGCGGTGGGCGCGACGATCAAGTCGCTCGACATCCGCGCGAAGACCGGCGCGAGCGTGGTGGCGATCCGCCGCGGCGCGGACACCTTCCGCAACCCGGGGGCGAACTGGTGCTTCGAGACGGGCGACGAGCTCTCGGTGATCGGCGAGCCCCAGCAGATCGCCGCGCTCAGGGAACTGCTGCACCTATGAGCGAGCGTCTGTTCAAGCTGGTTTCGGACTTCCGCCCGACGGGCGACCAGCCCGAGGCGATCGACGCGCTGGTGAAGGGCCTGGAGCGCGGGGAGGACCGCCTCGTGCTTCAGGGCGTGACGGGCAGCGGCAAGACCTTCACGATGGCGAACCTCATCCAGCGCTGGAACCGCCCCACGCTGATCCTCTCGCACAACAAGACGCTCGCCGCGCAGCTGTTCGCGGAGCTGAAGGGCTTCTTCCCCGAGAATGCCGTCGAGTACTTCATCTCCTACTACGACTACTACCAGCCCGAGGCGTACATCCCGCAGACCGACACCTACATCGAGAAGGACGCCGCCGTCAACGAGGAGATCGAGCGCTACCGCCTCGCCGCCACGAACGCGCTGATCGCTCGCCGCGACGTGGTGGTGGTCGCCTCCGTGAGCTGCATCTACGGCCTGGGCGAGTCCACGGAATACCGCGACCTCGCGGTGAAGTTCGCCGTCGGCGACGCGTGCGGACGCGGCGACCTCGTCCAGCGGCTCATCGCCGCCCAGTACGTCCGCAACGACATGGACTACTCGCCCGGCAACTTCCGCGTGCGGGGCGACACGGTGGACATCTTCCCGGCCTACGCCACGGAGGGCATCCGCGTCGATTTCTTCGGCGACGAGATCGACTCGATCCACGCGCTGTCGGTGCCGGACTTCCACATGGGCGTGTCGATGCCGGCCGCCGTCGTCACGCCCGCCAAGCAGTTCGTGATGCCGAAGGACAAGATGGAGGCCGCCTACGCGCGCATCGAGCAGGAGCTGAAGGAGCGGCTGAAGGACTTCGAGGGGGCGAAGAAGTATCTGGAGGCCCAGCGCATCCGCGAGCGGACCGAATACGACATCGAGATGATGAAGCAGCTCGGCTACTGCAACGGCATCGAGAACTACTCGCGCCCGCTCACGGGCCGCGCCGCCGGCGAGCCGCCGGAGTGCCTGCTCGACTACTTCCCGGACGACTTCCTCACGATCATCGACGAAAGCCACGTCGCCGTCCCCCAGCTGCGGGCGATGTACAACGGCGACCAGGCGCGCAAGCAGAAGCTCGTCGACTTCGGATTCCGTCTGCCGAGCGCGAAGGACAACCGTCCGCTCAAGTTCCCCGAATTCGAACAGAAGGTCCACCAGATCGTCTTCACCAGCGCGACGCCGGGCGACTACGAGTACAGCGTCTCGAAGACCGTGGCCGAGCAGGTGATCCGTCCGACGGGCCTTCTGGACCCCGAGATC
>JBJEWG010000168.1:0-11368 GCA_051884935.1 Kiritimatiellia bacterium
GGTCCTATGTGCCCGGCACGGCGTCCGACAAGATTCCGCCGGAGCGTTTCCGCAATCCGGCCTTCGCCCAGGCCTTTGCCTATCTGATGGGGCAGGCCGCGGCGCTCGACCTCGTCGTCGGCCGTGCCGCGACGGAGACGAGCGAGCCGGTGTTCGACTCGAACTTCGAGGTGCTGCAGTGCGGCCCCGACGGTCTGCCGCAGCGCATCGTGGTGACGGATCACGCGGGCTCCTTCGTGAAGTACATGGAGCCCCTTGAAGAGCTGGTTCCCCCCTACGCGCGCGTCGTGCGCCGCCGCGAGCGGTTCGTGGACGATTTCGCGGCATTCGCGCGGGCCTACGTGATGGCGTTCGAGCGTTCGCTGGCCGCGGTTCAGGCTGCCTACCGCGAACGCCGCCGCGCGTTCGACGATCTGTTCCTGCTGCGCCCCTACGACGAAGCCGGCTCCGGCGCGTATCGCTGGGCCTGCATCCTCAAGCGTCTGGACGCATGCGACCCGCACGCCGTCGCGGAAGTGCTCAAGAAGACGATCCAGTCCTGACGGGCGCCGATGCTCCGCTACGTCGCCAGACGTCTCCTCGAACTGATTCCGACGACCTTCGGAATCCTCGTTCTCACGTTTGTCCTCTTCCACGTCGTAGGCGGGTCCCCCGCCCTTGCCGTGCTTGGGAAAAACGCGACGCGGGAGTCCATCGTCGCCTTCAACCACCGCTACGGCTACGACAAGCCGCTGCTCGTCAACACGGCGAAGGGCGCCTCGCTTTTCGACTCCCAGTTCTGCCACTTCGTCGGCAGCCTCGCGAAGGGCGACTTCGGCATCTCCACGCAGTACGACGAGCCGGTGGCGGATATCCTCCGGCGCGGCGTGGGGCCGTCCCTCTCCCTCACCGTGCCGATCCTCGTGGGCGGCACGATCACCGCGCTTTCCCTCGCGCTGCTCTGCGCGGCGTTTCGAGGGGGCGTGCTCGACCGGACCGTCCTCGTGGGATCGACGGTGCTGATGAGCGTCAACTACGTCGTCTGGGTGCTGGCGGGGCAGTTCTTCCTCGCGTTCAAGGCGGGGCTCTTCCCGATCTGGGGTTATGAGAGCGGCGTCTATCTGGTGCTGCCCGTGATCATCGGCATCGTCTCGGGGCTGGGCATCGACGTGCGGTTCTTCCGGACGGCCATCCTTGACGAGATCTACAAGCCCTATGTCCGCACGGCGCGCGCGAAGGGTCTTTCGGGCGCGGCGATTCTCGTGAAGCACGTCCTGCGGAACTCCCTCATCCCGATCGTCACCTACGTCTCCCTGGCAATACCCTACCTCTTCACCGGCTCGCTGCTGCTTGAGAGCTTCTTCGGCATTCCCGGCCTTGGGAATGTGTCGCTCAACGCGATCCACTCCGCCGACATGGCCGTTGTCCGTGCGGTCGTAGTGCTGGGCGCGCTGCTCTATCAGGGCGTCAATCTCGCGACGGACCTCTGCTACGCGGCCCTGGACCCGCGCGTGAGGCTGGGTTAACGGACACGAAAGGAAAGTCGAACGATGAACTTGAGGCAGAGTCTTTTCACCTGTTCGCTGGCCGGCCTGCTCGTCTTCCCGGCGCTTGCCGGGACGGTTTCGGTGAAGATGGCGCCCGGCGAGAACTGGTGGGGCGCGGCAAACTTCTTCGGCACGAAGATGCCGTTCACGGAGAGGACGGATATCGAAATCGACCTCCGCCGGGACAACTACCACAACCAGTGCGCGTCGTTTCTCGCGTCGGACCAGGGGCGCGTGATCTGGACCGACGCTCAGGCGCGCTTCACGCTGAAGAACGGCGTGATCACCATGGAGGCCGACGCCGAGATCAGCGTGGAGAAGGGGGGCGCGTCCCTGCCCGAGGCCTACCGCCACGCCATGCGTAAATGGTTCCCCGCGAGCGGCAAGATGCTGGACCCGCTCTTCTTCAACGCGCCGCAGATCAATACCTGGATCGAGCTGACCTATCACCAGAACGAGCGGGACATCCTCGCATACGCGAAGTCCATGCTCGACAACGGCGTTCCCGCGGGCGTCCTCATGATCGACGACACCTGGCAGGCCGGCTACGGCGACTGGCGCTTCGAGCCGACGCGCTTCCGGGACCCGAAGGGCATGATGGAGAGGCTTCACGCCATGGGCTACAAGGTGATGCTCTGGATGTGCCCCTACGTCGGCATGGACCTGCCGGCCTTCCGCCGCATCGCCTGGGGCGTGAATCCCGACGACGTGCGGGGCTATCCCGTGAAGGGCGGCTTTCTGGCCGAGGCGGGGCGACGCCCCGCCGCCAACGGCCGCGTCGAGGCGAAGGCCTGCCGCTGGTGGAACGGCTACAGCGCGTTTCTCGACTTCTCGCACCCGAACGCCAATGCGTGGTTCACGGAGGTGCTGGACGGTCTCGTGCGCGACTACGGCGTGGACGGCTTCAAGCTGGATGGCGCGGACCTCGCGGCCTACGACCTCAAGACCTGCGCGGCGCTCGACCCCAAGGCGACGAACGGCTCCCTCAACAACGGCTACGCCGCCTACGCGCTCAAGTACCCGTTCTGCGAAATCCGCAACCTCTGGCGGATGCAGCAGATGCCCGTCGTCGTGCGCCTCCACGACAAGCCGCACACCTACGAGGCGCTCCGCCGCATCACGGCGGACATGATCGCCGCGGGGCTCATCGGCCAGCCGTTTATCTGCCCCGACATGGTCGGCGGCGGTGAGTGGACCACCTTCATCCCCGGTTCGCCGTTCGACCCGGACCTCTTCGTGCGCAGCGCCCAGATCCACGCGCTCTGCCCGATGATGCAGTTCTCCGCGTCCCCCTGGCGCGTGCTCGATGCCGAGCGCCAGCGGATCGTGCGCGACACGGTCGCCCTCCGCCAGAAGTTCGCGCCGCAGATCGTCGCGCTCGCGAAGAAGGCCGCCGTGGACGGCGAGCCGATTCTCCGTAGCCTGGAGTACAACTACCCGAATCAGGGCTACGCCGCCGTCATCGACCAGTTCATGATGGGCACGGACCTTCTTGTCGCCCCGCAGATGGAGAAGGGCGCCGCCACGCGCACCGTCGTCGTGCCGCCCGGAACCTGGCGGGCCGATGACGGCTCCATCGTCACGGGCCCCGCGACGATTACGGTTCAGACGCCCCTCGCGCGTCTTCCGCACTTCGTCCGCACGCGGTGATCTCCCATTTCAAACGAGGTAATTCAGCTATGAAGAACAAGGTGTTCGCTCTGGTGGTGGCCGCGTCGGCGGCGCTGTGGGCCGAGTCCGTCGTGTCAACGGGCCGACTGGACCTTTCGGGAACCTGGCACCTCCGCGAGGCGGATAACAGCGTGCAGTTCTCGGTGCCGATGCAGGTTCCCGGGGACGTTCATTCGGCCCTGCTCGCGGCCGGGAAGATTCCGGACCCGTTCTTCGGCCAGAACGAGCTCGCGACGCAGGAGGTCGGCCGCAAGGACTGGCGGGTCGAGCGCTCCTTCCGCGTGCCCGCCTCCATGCTCAAGGCGAAGAGCGTGATTCTGCGCGCCGAGGACGTGGACACCTTCTGCACGATCGAGATCAACGGCGAGGAGGTCGGCCGCACGGACAACCGCTTCCGCCGCTGGGACTTCGACGTGAAGAGGTTTCTGAAGCCGGGCGACAACCGCATCGTCGGCGTCTTCAGGAGCGCCGAGGCGGAGTCCAACGCGCGCGCGAAGACCTACGACCACGCATTCCACATCTCCAACGTGCCGTGGGCGAAGGCGATCGAGCTCATCCGCAAGCCGCAGTGCCACGGCGGGTGGGACTGGGGCCTCGCGCAGATGGTGACCGGCTTCTGCGGCCCCATCGAGCTCGTGGCGGCCGACGCGGCGCGGATCGACTACGTCTACTGCGACCAGAACTTCTCGGCCGACTGGTCCCACTGCGCGGTGACGGTGAACGCGGAGGTGACCGCGCCCGTGGACGGCGCCGTGGCGTTCCACGTCAAGATCGACGGCTTCGAGAAGGGCGAGACGGTTCAGCTCAAGGCGGGCGCGAACAAGCTCGCGCTCGGCATCGACATCCCCGACCCGATGCTCTGGTGGCCGAACGGCGCGGGCGAGCAGAACCTCTACACGCTTGAGGTGACGGTGGGCGGCGAGACGCTCTCGCGCCGGATCGGCCTGCGCAAGATCGAGGTGCTCAACACGCCGGACCGGGACGCGAACGGCAAGGAGGGCGCGCGCATGGCGTTCCGCGTGAACGGCCAGGAGATCTTCTGCAAGGGCGCGAACTGGATTCCCTGCGACGCATTCGAGAACCGCCAGACCCCGGCCCGCTACCGCGACCTCATCGGGTCCGCGAAGGCCGCGAACATGAACATGCTGCGCCTCTGGGGTGGCGGGCAGTTCGAGCACGACGCGTTCTACGAGACGTGCGACGAGCTCGGCCTCATGGTGTGGCACGACATGATGTTCTCCTGCGCGATCTACCCCGGCGACGAGGCGTTCCTCGGCAGCGTGGAGAAGGAGCTGGCGCACCAGCTGCGCCGCCTCCGCGACCACGCCTCCATCGCCCTCTGGTGCGGCGACAACGAGTGCGTGGGCGCGCTGAACTGGTTCGAGCCCTCGCGCAAGGACCGCCCCTACTACCTCAAGTGCCTCCAGGCGCGCACGAAGGTGGAGGCCGACGCCGTCGCGAAGTACGACCCCGCGCGCACCTTCTGGCCCTCGTCGCCCTGCGGCGGCCCCGGCGACTACTCCGACGCCTGGCACAACGACAACAAGGGCGACATGCACAACTGGACCGTGTGGCACGAGAACAAGGGCTTCGACAACTACTACCGCTACAAGCCCCGCTTCTGCAGCGAGTTCGGCTATCAGAGCTTCCCCTCGCCGGAGGTCGCGCGCACGTTCTGCGGCCGCGACCAGCTCAACCCCACGGCGCCCGACTTCGAGTATCACCAGAAGAACGACGGCGGCAACCGCCGGATGCTTGAGACGATGGCGCGCTACTTCCGCTTCCCCGAGGGCGCGGAGAACATGCTCTGGGTGTCGCAGATCCAGCAGGCGATCGCGATCAAGACGGCCGTCGAGGGCTGGCGGCGCCTGCGCCCACGCTGCATGGGCACGCTCTTCTGGCAGCTGAACGACAACTGGCCGGTCTCCAGCTGGAGCTCGGTTGAGTACGGCGGCAAGTGGAAGCACCTGCAGTACCACGCGAAGCGCTTCTTCCAGAACGTCGCCGTGATCGCGACCCCGGCGGAGGGCGATCCGGGCAAGGTCGAGATCTGGGCGCTCAACGACGAGGCCGACACGGTGGAGGTGAAGGTTGCCGTGCGGAACATGGACTTCCATGGCCACAGCCTCGCGACGCTGGACCTCCCCGCCCGCCTGCCGCCCGCGTCGGCCACGCGCCTCGCGGTCTATTCCCTGGACCGCTTCGGCACAGAGGCGGAGCGCGTCGGCCGCTTCCTTTCGCTGACCCTCGACGCGACCGTGGGCGGCCAGCCCGTCTCCTTCGCGAACGAGTGGATGTTCAACGTCTACAAGAAGTGCCCGCTCGCGGATGCGGAGGTCCGCATGGCGACCGTCAACGACAACGGCATCTGGAAGGTGACGCTCTCCACGGACCGCCCGACGTTCTTCACGTGGGTGAACGCCGAGGGCATCCCCGGCGAGTTCAGCGACAACAGCTTCACGCTCTACCCGGATCGGCCGACGACGCTCGTCTTCACGCCGAAGAAGGCCGGCATCCGCTTCGTCGATTTCAAGTCCGCGCTTTCTGTCCACCATCTCCGCATGACCTATCGCTGAGGCCCGCCGTGGACGGAGAAATCAAGACAAGGCCTGCCGGGCTGGGCGACGCCGAGCGCATCCGCTCCCTCATCCACCTGCTCAAGGACGAGCTCGTGCCGCGCTCCATGGGCAACGTGGTGGAGAACATCGACCGCTTTCTCGTCGCGGAGCTCGGGGGCGAACTGGTGGGGTGTTCCGCCTACCAGATATGGCCGGAGATCGGCGACCCCCTGAAGGCGACCGTCGAGATCCAGAGCGTGGCGGTGCGCGCGCCCTTTCGGCGGCAGGGCGTGGGGCGGCTTCTCGTGCAGGCGGTGATCGACCGCGTCCGCGCGTTCTCGCCGGCCGAGGTGATGGTGCTCACGCTCACGCCGGCGTTCTTCGCGACGCTCGGATTCCACGAGATCCCGAAGACGCACATCATGCACAAGCTCTATTCGGGCTGCAGCAACTGCACCAAGCACGCCAATCCGTTCACGTGTCCGGAGAAGGCGATGGTGCTGGAAATGAGAGGATGAGGTGGTGAAGATGAGAAACGAGATGATGAAGACGTGCATGGTCTGCCTGCTGACGCTGGCGTGCCTGGTCGCGGCCCGGGCCGAGACGGCCTTCCGCCGCACGCCCTACGTGGGCGCGATCGCCGTCGATGCGCAGACGGGCGCGGTTCTCTTCGAGCGGAATGCGGACGCCGTGGCGCGCCCCGCCTCCGTGACGAAGCTGATGACGCTGCTCCTCTGCCTGGAGGACATGCACGCGCTGAAGTACGACCCCACCACGTCCGTGAAGGCGACCGTGCGCTGTAGCCAGGAGCGTCCGAGCAGCGTGGGGCTCAAGCCCGGCCAGACGATGACGGTGGACGACCTGCTGATGTCCATCATGGTCAAGAGCGCGAACGACGCCGCCGTGCTCCTCGCCGAACACTCCACCGCGCGGAACGCCGGGCGCGAGATCCGCCCCGGCGACCTGCAGGCCTTCGTCCTCCGCATGAACGCCAAGGCGAAGGAGCTCGGCATGACGCAGACCCACTACGAGACGCCGAACGGCTATCCCCCGCGCCCGGGCTCGAAGCGCCCCTTCGACACCTCCACCTGCCGCGACCTCGTCAAGCTCGCGCGCGCGGTGCTGCGCTACCCCGAGGTCTTCCGCTTCACGAAGACGAAGCTCTGCACCGTCACGGACGGCGCGGGCCAGCCGCTCAAGATGGTGAACCACAACAACATCCTCGTGAAGGACAAGCAGAAGATCCTCAACGCCCAGGGCGAGAGCGAGGTTGACGGGCTCAAGACCGGCTACATCGACGCGGGTGGCTCCTCGATCGTCCTCACCGGCAGCCGCAACGGCCGGCGCGCCATCGTCGTCGTCCTCGGCAGCGCGACCTCGAAGCTCCGCGACCAGAACGCGCGCCAGCTCATGGTCGATGCGCTGGACAAGGTGGCGCGGTGACGCTCGCCCATCGCCTCTGCGCGTGGTTCCGGCGCGTGAAGCGGCCCATGCCGTGGCGGCTTGAGCCCACGCCGTACTTCTGCTGGCTGAGCGAAATCATGATGCAGCAGACGACGTACACCGCCGTGCTGCCCTACTACGCGCGCTTCCTGGAGCGCTTCCCCACCGTCGAGGCGCTCGCCGCCGCCGAGGAGTCGGCCGTGCTTAAGGCCTGGGAGGGGCTCGGCTACTACGCGCGGGCGCGCAACCTCCACAAGGCGGCGAAGGCCATCTGCGCCGCGGGGGCGCCACGCTGGCCGAAGGGCGTGGAGGGCTGGTCCGCCGTGCCGGGCGTGGGGCCCTACACCGCCGCCGCGCTCGCGAGCGTGCTGGACGGCGAGAAGGCGCCGGTGGTGGACGGGAACGTGGCGCGCGTCTTCGCGCGCGTGTGGCGCCTCGACGACGACTTCCACAAGCTGCCCGCCCGCCGGCGCCTCGCGGAGCGTCTGCGCCCGCTGATGGATGCGCGCGGGTGCCGCCCGGGCGACTTCAACCAGGCGATGATGGAACTGGGGGCGCTCGTCTGCACGCCCGCGAACCCCGCGTGCGAGACGTGTCCGCTCGCGGCGGACTGCGCGGCGCGGAAGGCGGGCGCGCAGGCCGACTATCCGCGAAAGGCCGTACGGGGCGAACTGCCGGTGCGGAAAAGCACGGCGGTGGTGGTGACGGACGGCGCGGGCGGCGTGCTGCTGGTCGAGAACAGGCGCGGCGGGCTGCTGAGGGGCCTCTGGGAGCTGCCGACCGTCGAACCCGCCACGGAGCAGGTTCAGGTGTTCTCCCATTTCCGTCTTGAACTCACGGCGCTGAGGGCGAAGGAGAACGCCGTGTTCGCGGACCCGAAGTCGGTTCCGCTCTCCACTTCGACGCGGAAGGTGCTGGTGAAATGCGGGCTGCTCTGACGGCGGTCTGCTTCCTCGTGCCGTTTCTCGCCCCGCTGCTTCTGCGGTGGTGGCGGGCACGGCGGTGGGGGCTGCCCGTCCACGTGGTCGTCTCCCCCGAGGCCCCCAGCCCGACGGAGATCGCCGGGTATCTCGCCGAGATCGCGCGCCGTCTGGACGCGCGGCCGGAGCGGATGCGGATTGTCTTCGACGGGCGGACGGCGCGAAACCTCGCCATTCAGCTGGACCTCGAACCCGACGGGGCCCTGCGCGTTTCCGTGGAACAGCATCGCTCGAAGCGCGTCGATCTGCGCGGACGCTGGATTGCCGACCATCCCGTGCCGCTGTCCCTTCGGCGGGCCGTGCTCTACGTCGATCCGGTGGACGCCAACCGCTTTCGGGTGATGTCGGCCATACCATTCGGGATTCCGCCGCTTGTCTATGTAACCTGTTCGCTTGCCGCGACCATCGGACTCGTTCGGCTCTCGCCGGAGCTTCTGCTTCTGGCGATTGGCCTGTTCTGCGGTTGCCGCCTTGCCTCGCGGTGACTTCGCTCTACACCCTGAAACCTCCGCACCGCGATTTAACTCCGAGCGTTTGTAAAGGGCTTCGCGACGCCTCAACGGCTTCTTTCTTTCAATCAACGGATTAGCTCTTAGGAGAGGGCGCGGGGGCGCCTCGGCGATGACGAGTTTTACTCGGCAGTGGAGGAAATTCTACTGCCCAGTGGAATTTACTCCACTCGGCAGTGGAATATTTTCCACTGCGCAGTGGAATTCTGAATCGCCTAGGGAGGCGCATTGCCCGTCGGCTCTGGTCTGATGGAATGTCGGCGAGAGGTGGGCGTGTGGCCCCTCACGGCGGGCGGATTTTTGATATACTGTCCGCCACATGAAAGAAAGTCTGTCCTTGATC
Organism: Kiritimatiellia bacterium; assembly: GCA_051884935.1. Classification (GTDB taxonomy): domain Bacteria; phylum Verrucomicrobiota; class Kiritimatiellia; order RFP12; family UBA1067; genus RUG572. The sequence continues at coordinate 9,031 of JBJEWG010000168.1, forward strand.
TTCACCGTCCTCGTCACCGTCACGGGGGGGCTTGGTCTTTTCCTTCTGGGCATGAAGCATCTTTCCGAGGGGCTGCAGGCGACGGCGGGGGGCGGACTGCGGAAGTTCATGGCGCACGCGACGAGCCACCGCCTCATCGGCGTGGGGACCGGCATCTTTTCGACGATGCTGGTGCAGTCGAGTTCGATCATCACCGTGATGCTCGTCGGTTTCGTCTCCACCGCCCTGTTGACCCTGCCGCAGGCGATCAACGTGCTCATCGGCGCGAACATCGGCACCACGGCGACCGTGTGGATCATCGCCTATGCGCCGAATCCGCAGGTGCTGGGCTTTGTGGGCGTCGCGCTGGGCGGCGCCCTTTATTTTTTCCTGCGGGGGGAGCGCATCCACAACCTTGGCCTCACGCTGATCGGGCTGGGGCTCGTGTTCCTCGGGCTCTACTTCATGTCGAAGGGCGTGGCGCCCATCAAGCAGGACCCGGACTTCGCGAACGTGTTCACCACGATGAACGCCCGCAGCTTCCTCGGCGTGGTGAAGATCGCGTTCGCCGCAATGCTGCTCACCGCGGTGATCCAGAGCTCGGCGGCGACGATTGCCATTGCGATGGCGCTCGCGCAGCAGGGGCTGATCACGTACGACGTCGCGATCGCGTCGCTCTTCGGCGCGAACGTCGGCACCACGGCGACGGGATGGATCGCGGCGATCGGCGGCACGGCGGACGCGCGGCGGACGGCGCTCGCGCACACGCTCTCGAACGCCATCGGGTCGGTCGTGCTGGTTCCGCTCTTCTACGTGTTCTTCGTGAAGGTGGGCCCGTGGCTCTTCCCGAACTACGCCAGCCCCGAGACCATCACCGTGAGCGGGCAGTCCGTCCAGGCCTACACCCACATGATGGCGCCGATCGCGGTGACGGATACGGTCTTCGCCTGCTGCCGCGGGCTGCTCTTCTTCCCGTTCGTGAAGCCGTTCGCGCGCCTCATCGAGACGCTCATCAAGCAGCCCGAGAATGAGAAGCCGCATCTTTCGAGCCTCAAGGTGGGCGTGCTGGTCTCGCCGGTCATCGCCTGCGACCAGGCCCTGCAGGAGGTCACGTTCATGCGCGAGAGCGACCTCGAACTGCTCGACTGCGCGCGGCAGGTGCTGGCGGGCGAGTCGGACGAGGCGCTGGAGAACCACATCACGCACCGCGAGGAGATTCTCGACACCGTGCAGAAGGAGGTCACGGACTTCCTCGGCAGCATGATGTCGAAGCGCCTGGGCTGGGACGTGGCGGAGCGCGCGCGCCGGCTGCTCCGTCTGACGGACGAGCTCGAAAGCGTCTCGGACGAGGCGGCGGCCGTGCTCAAGGCCGTGAAGCGCCTTCGCAAGCAGGGGCAGACGATGTCCGAGGGCTCGCGGCAGGTGATCCTCTCCGTGCACGACCGCGTCAATGCGTTTGCCGAGAAGGTCTCGCCCTGGATCCGCTCGCCGCGCCCGGCGATCGACATCAACGCGGTTCAGAACGAGTCGAAGAGCATCCACGACTTCATTCGGGACTGCCGCCTCGCCCAGCTGGGGCGCGTCGGCCCTGAGGACCCGGGCTCGTCGATCCGCGTGCTCGTCGAGCTCGACATCATCAACGCCTACGAGCGCATACGCGCCTATTATCTCAACATCGCCGAGACCTTGACGGGCCACAAGAACAAGTGACCTGCCCCCGAGGGGCCGCATTTCGCGGTTTCACGCTTCCGTGAAATAGTGTATAATACGCATCTGTTCGCTTTTGGAGAGTTGGCGGAGTGGTCGATCGCGGCGGTCTTGAAAACCGTTGACCCGCAAGGGTCCGGGGGTTCGAATCCCTCACTCTCCGCCAATTGGCGTTACAAACAGAGAGCACGGGATATGCCCCGTGCTTTTTTGTTTTGATAGTTTTCGATTTCCCTATAGCGATTTTCGCAGCATAGCGGCGTAAAATCGTGGCGTTCTTTTCTCTGCGGAGAGAATACGAATCCCAAAATAGTGGCGATTCTCCGTTTTCTCTCTGTTTCTCTCTCTCTCTCTCTTCAATCTTGCTCTATGCAAGGCCACGAGACCGCTGTAAATAAAGGGCGAAATACTACTCTCCACACGAAATGGAGAAAAACGAGAGAGGCCTTACAGTGAATTTTGTTTTTCCAATATTGCACGCGCGGTCTGTATGGAATAATACCTTTGGTGAGGGATGCTTAGATGATCCGAATTGAGCAGGGCGATATCACGAAGCTGGCGGTCGCCATCGAAAATGGTTGCCGCTCGGTTGCCTTTCCGTGCATCTCGACCGGGGTGTACGGAAATCCCATCCGCGATGCGGCCGAGATGC
>JBJEWG010000169.1:0-11250 GCA_051884935.1 Kiritimatiellia bacterium
AAATCAAGAGCATGCTCGGCATGAGCTCGGAGGCGAACGTGGACCAGACGTTCTCGCGGGCGGTGAAGGACATGCGGAATCTGAAGGTGCAGCATGAAGAACGCGGTTGAAGTAAAGGAGATGACGATGGCGCCGGACGAGTCGGCGTTCATCGACCGCTTCGTCGTGGACTACTGCCGTCCGCACGCGGTCGTCGAGGCGGAACGGCTTGCGGCGTTCGTCGCCGCGCGCCAGATGTCGTTCGTGGCCCCGGCGCCCGGCGACGCATTCGCCCTCGCGGCGGGGCCGTCTGCGCCGCAGGCGGCGGATGTCCGCGCGCCCGACGAGGAGGTGACGTTCACCTTCGCGAGCGAGGGGGCGCCGGATGCGCCCGGAGCCTGGAAGGCCAGGCTGACGGTCCCGCCGCAGGCTGGTCCGGAGACGATGCTGACGCTGTCGGTCGAGACTTCGGCGGGAGAGCCGTATGACTCGGGCGTGTTTCGCCTGTCGGGAATTGCGCTTCCGCTGACGGGGGGCTGTGCGGAGATTCCCTTTGGGATGTTTCTCGCGGGGATCAAGGATACGGATGTCTCGTTCTGCCGCTCGGGGGAGGATGCGGTGAAGGGAACGCTCGCCTTCTTCTGCTGAAGCCGTCATGTCGAGGGGATTCCATAGATTCCCTGTTCAGCAGGAGGCATACCTGCGGGCGCTGAAAGGCGGGGCGTATCGGAACGTCGTGCGCCCGTCCCGCGGACCGCGTTCCGTTTCGCTTGTCGATCGGATGCCGCCCGTCTATCAGCAGGCGCTGCGCGGCACCTGCGTGGCGAATGCGGTTACGGCGCTGCTTGAGTATTACGGCGACTGCCTCACGCGGCTGAGCGTGCAGTTCCTCCACGCGGCGACGAAGGAGATCGAACGGGAGGGACTGGAGCGAAACCTGCGGAATCTGCGCGAGGGAAGGCCGCTGGACGCGGGCTTTGAGTCCGTCTGCCACGCGGAGCTGCTTCAACTGCGGATGCTCGCGGACGTGAACGGCGGAATGGACGCGTGCGCGGTGCGGCCCTATCTGGCGCGTTTCGAGGAGGGCGTGCGCGAACGTTTCGCCCAGGCCCCGGGAAGCCTCCTGATGAGCGCCTTTCACGCCGTCGAGACGGTTGGCGTGTGCCGGTATGCGCTTTGGCCGTATGCGATGGTGCAGGCCGCGCCGCTCTTCGGCGCGGGTGGCGAAGAGGCGAAGTTTCCGCCGGGGACGCGCGAGGACGCGGCGAAGCGGCGCATCGTGCATGGGCTCTATCTGCTGAGCGCGCCCAACAACGTGGATGAGATTCGCGGCATCCTCGCGGGGGCGAATCATCGGCGGGCCATGCCGGTGGCGGTGACCGTCGATTTCTTCGAGGGATGTGATGGGGAGGATTACGCCTTCCCGGCGGTCGAGGAGGATGCAGAGGGGCATCTCGTCGCGAAGAATAAATGGCTGGGGCGCCATGGCCTTCTGATTGTGGGCTATGAGGACAATGCGTCCGAACAGGGCGGCGGTTGCTTCCTGATCCGTAATTCTCTTGGCGAGGGATGGGGGCGTGGGGGCTATGGACGACTTCCCTATGCGTATCTTGAGTGTTTTGCGCTGGAGGCGGGGACGATTCTACAGGACCTTGTCGATTACGAGGGCGATGGGTATGATGGCCAGAGACGGACGGCGAAGTCGGCTGTGCCGCTTCCCCGCAAGGGTGGGCGTGGTCGCATGTTTCTGTTGAATCTTGGGGTTGCGCTCGCCCTTGTCGGCGCGACGATTGCGGTTGGTTTCTTCTGGGGCAATTTCTTTCATCGGCGGCCGAAACCCGAGGTTCCCGTTTCGCAGCTGGTTCCCGTGGTCGGTCAGTCGCCTGATCAGCCCAGTCAGGTGACGAGGGTGACTGTCTACAAGGTCTTTTTCTCCTGCGAGAACGCGGAGGAACGCAAGGCGCTGCGGACGGCTCTGGCGAGCGAGGGCGTGTCGTTCCCCGTCGAGTTCATGCCTCAGAATCTGGAGACCGTGCTGGCGGTGCGCGTGACAATGCCGGACGGGAACGCATCCGACGCGATCATGAAGGTTCTGGAGCAGTATTATTCGGGACCTCGGAAGGAGTTCTGGACGGATGTGGCGGGGCTGAGCCGCAGTCGGTCGATCTACATTGTCAAGGATTCCATGCGCCGCTGGAACGGTGGTCTGGAATGAGGATTGTGAAACGTGTTGAAAGGAGTGCGACATGATGAAGTTGATTGGCGTTGGAATGTTGGCCCTGGCGGCCGCCTGTGTCGGCTGCGTCGCCACGCAGGCGCGTCCGCTTGACCGCCGGGTGACGATCGCGGAGAACATCACCGGGGACGTGTTCGTCTCGGATGTGCGCTGCGCAAAGGGGACAGGTGACCATCTGACGTTTCAGGCGAACGTGGTCAATCTCACGTCCCGAGAGCAGTGGGTTGACTGGAAGGTCGTGTGGCTTGACCCCGCCGGCCTGGAGATCGACTCCATTGTCAGCACGTGGAACAGTGCGGCCATCGCGCCGAAGGACATTCGCGGCCTCAAGGGCACGGCCCCGCATCCTGCGGCGGCCGATATGCGGTTCTATCTGCGGCGGACGGTTCGTTAAGTTATTCTAAAAGAGAGGAACAGGTGCTATGAAGGTGTTGAAGATGCTGGCCGCCGTCTCGTGCGGCGCGGTTCTTGCGGTTGCGACGGGATGCGCCACGACCACGCACTATGTCCCGCAGGGCGGGACGGTGGCGGCCGTTGGGGGCTTTTCGCAGGACGATGTCGATTACACGGTGTCGCAGGCGGTTCAGTCGATTCTGGCGCAGGGGCGTCTGCGCAGCGAGGACGGTTCCCGCAAGGTGGTGATTGTCGAGAACGTTGTGAACGACACGTTCTCACGTGGTTCGCAGGCCGATGCGCTTGCCGAGGCGTTGGGGCTTTCGCTGCGGGAGAATCTCACGAACAGCGGCAAGATCATCGTGTACAACAAGCGCGTGGCGCAGTTCGCCACCGTCAGGGTTGACCCGCAGTTCACGCTGCTGGGGCGGTTGACGCAGCGCAATCTCCGGCAGGACAACGGCGACGTGCAGATCGAGTATTCGCTCAACCTCCAACTGATCGAACTCTCCACGGGGCTGGAGTTCTGGCAGAAGCGCGTGCCGCTGCGGAAGATCGCCGACCCCGCGAACGCGATGTGATTCGATTATGGCGGGCGGTGTCAGAATCGAAGGCCGATCATGCCTAACCCGCCGATGTTTTCAGTGTCAAACTTAGTGAAGGAGATTCAAAGCATGAAATTCCAAGTCAAGGCTCTTGCCGTAGCCGTTCTCGTCACCCCCATCTTTGCCTTCGCCCAGGATGCCGCGCCCGCGACACCTGCGGAGGCGCCTCAGACGGTGCCGGCCGAGGTCGCAACGGAGATGAACAAGGCCGTGACGACTCATGTGGCGCCGACGGCCCAGAGCATCGTCCGCAAGGATATGGAGGATTATTGCAAAGAGGTCGGCATTACAATCGGTGAGGTCACGCCCAAGGGGGCGATCTACCTTTCGGGGCTGAAGCGCGTCGAGGTCAACAAGACGAGCCCGGACTTCATCCGGATGCGCGCGCTGAACTTCTCCGAGGCCTATTCCGATGCCGTTGCGAAGTACGTTATGGATAAGATGGGCAGAGCGCTTGCCGAGCAGTTCAACGAGACGTTCATGGACCAGTCGTCCGACCGTCTTCAGCCGGCGCGGACGCTTAAGTCCACGGAAGAGCGGATTGAGGAGAAAGTGCAGCAGCTGGCGGAGGCACAGCTTGACGTCGGATTGCAGAAGCTGGGCGTAACGCCGCCCCCGGGGGCGACAGTGGCCGAGAAACGCGTGCTTGCGAAGAAGTCGCTGATCAAGAACAGCGTCAACGATGCGATTGGGTCGGCGGCGGGCCTTCTTCCCGTCCAGACTTTTGAAGGGTGGGACGAAAAGGGGAAGTACGCGCTGGGATGCATTATCCGGGGCGGCGAAGAGACTGAGACGATTGCCGAGTGCCTGTACTACAAGCAGCGCCCCGTGTTGTCTCGTCCCGATAAAGGGCTGACGGTCGCGGAGGCCATGCCGACGGATGCTGAACTGGTCTCCCAGTTCGGCGTGCGTCTGTTCTTCGACAAGAATGGCGTGCCGGCTCTGCTGAGCTTTGGCCAGTGGGGCAGCGCCTATACGGGGACGGACGAGGATATGGCGGACGATGCCATGGAGCATGCAATGAGGCAGGCCAAGGCAGAGGCCGACGACCAGCTGACGATGTTCATCAACAGTTCCATCACGCTGCATGAGGAGTCCGGGCGTGGGCGCGTCAAGGAGAACGCCGTGTTGTTCGACGCCAATGGGGTGCCCACGGAACAGACGATTCGGGGGCTCATCGACACCAATCTGAAGCAGGCGCGCCAGAAGGGCAGCGATACGATGATCGGTCGCAGCACGGTCTGCGAGAAGGTGATTGTCCATCCGACGTCCGGTCAGAAGATCGCCCTCTGCGTGCGGATGTGGAGCTTCGGCCAGTATGACGCCATGAAGCGGATCATTGAGCGCAAGCGGCCCACCCTGCCGTCCGCCCAGGTTGTTCCGCCGCAGGTTCCCGCGGGGACGAGCGGGAAGAATCGTGGCCGCAGCTATGACTTCTGAGGCTGCGGAATAAGGGTGGAAGGAGCGTGGCGATGAACAGGAGATGCTTGTTGACTTGGCTGGCGGCCGTGGTGTTCGGCATGGCTCTGTCGGCCGCCGAGGTGCAGGTCCAGGCGACGGGCACGGGGGAGAGCTACCGCTCGGCCGTGGGCGAGGCGCTCGTGTCGGCGCTTGAGCAGTACCGTGGCGTCACAATCAGTTCAACCGAACGGTCCCAGGTCGTGAACTCGTCAACAGCGTCCTCCGCTTCGGAAAACGGGCAGTTGAGCGATCAGCGGAAGCTGGCGCTCAACGAGGAGATCAACGCCTCGGTCCAGAAATTGGCGAGCGGGCAGATTCTGGGGTATGTTCCACTTGAGGACGCCTACGACACGGCGGCGGGGAAATACCGGGTGCGTCTGAGCGTCCGTTTCGCGGGGCCCTACGTGGTTGGGCTCGATCCCTCCAATCGGCGGCGGATGGCGGTGGCGACGTTCCGCCCCGTGCGCGCGAACTATTCCTGGCGCGGCCAGGTGGGTGGCACGACCGACTGGGCGATGGCGCTCGCCGACAAGCTGAACGTGTGCCTTACGCAGACGCGCAAGTTCACGATGCTGGACCGGAAGTACGACGCCGAGGTCGATGCCGAACTGGCGCGCCTCTCCGCCGGCAACGCCGCGCCCGCCGACGCGGTGCGCCTGAACCAGAAGCTGGGAACGGACTATCTGGTGGTGGGCGAGATCGCGTTCAGCGATGTGCCGCCGCTTGAGGTCAACCCTTATACCGGGCGGGTGATTCCGCCGCCGTCGAATCAGATGTTCGCGGAGATCACCTACCGCGTGCTGCTGGCGCCGACGGGGCAGCTGAAGTGGACGGACGTTGTGCGCATCGACGCGGCGTCTTTCGCGGCGGGGGATCTGGCGAGCTTCATCTCGCAGACGACCGAGGCGGCGGCGTGTTCCATCTCGGACGGGATGATGTCCAACATCCTTCCGTTCGAGATCGTCGGGCGGACCAAGTCGGGTCAGCTCGTGGTCGGCGAGGGCGGGAAATCGCTGAAGGCCGGCGAATGCCTCACCGTCTTCGCCCTCGGCGAAGAGGTGCGTGACTCCCGCACGGGCGAGGTGCTCGACGTGCTGGAGGATGCCGTTGGAACGGTGCAGATCGTGCGCGTGACGGAAAAGCTCAGCTACGCGCAGGTGGTTGAGGGTGACGGCACGAAGATGGTTGTGGGGTCGCGCCTGCGGCGCGTCCCGCTTGTGGCGCCGGCGCGGCCTGCCCCCAATCCGCCCGCGACGTCCGTGAAGCGGACGGTGTCGGGTGGCGTGGTGGCTCCATTCTGAATGTGACGACAAGGAGGAGCAGATGAAGAAGATTCATGTGGCGTTGGCTCTGGTGTGCGCGTCGATGGGCGTGCTGGCCCAGTGGAGGCCCGGTTCGGGCGTGGCGAACGACCACGCGACCGGGGCGCAGGCGCACGATGTGCGGTTCATCGCGCGGGATGGCGACAACGGGTATGGCTATCGTTCGTATGATACGGCGATCGGCTTCACCTTCCTGCCGTGGAGCTTCCCGAATTTCGAGTCCACCGTGAAGGGCGTGAGGCTCAACCTCGGTTGGGGGCACTACGCAGGAACCTACGGCCTCGATGTGGGGACGTTCTCGAATGCGGGGACGTTTGGCGGCATCGCGGTCAACTGGTGCGGGAACGTCGCGGATTCCGCGACGGGACTCCAGATCGGCCTTGTGAACGCGGGCGGGCACGCGCGCGGTCTGCAGATCGGCCTCGTCAACCACGTCCAGCGGTTGGACGGCGTGCAGATCGGCCTCTTGAACTTCGCCCGTTCGCAGTGGTCGGTGCCGTTCATCAACATCGGCTGGTAGAGCGCGCCATGAGATGCGGATCAATCGCCTGTGTGGCGCTTGCGGTCGCGGGCGTGGTGGGGTGTCGCACGACGGAGACGGTGCTCGGCGACTACGAGCGCGATATCTCGACCGGGAACTACGCGGACGGGACGAGGGAGGTCGCCGAGCTTGCGGCGAAGGGCGACGACTCGGCCCTGCTGTGGCACCTGCTGGCCGGTGGCGGCTACTACATGGCGGATGACAAGGTGAACGCGCGCGTCCAGTTCGACGCGGCAGAGGACGCAATGCAGCGAAACGACGCGAAGTCCGTCTTCGAGCAGGGTGCGGCTGGTGGCCTCGCGATGATGACGAACGATCGGGCGTTCCCGTATGACGGCGGGGGACAGGACCGCGTGTTCACGTGCCTCTACAAGGCGATCGACTTCATGTGCGAGGGCAACCTGAACGGCGCGCGGACGGAGCTCAACCGCGCTTCGCAGCATCAGGAGAATTGGATCTTCGCGCGCCGGAAGGATGTGGAGACCGCCGCGCGGCGGATGGAGGCCGATGCGTCCGCCTATGCCAGTCAACAGCGGGCCTCGGCGCAGGGGGACCGCGGGCAGCAGACGCAGGCCGTCCTGAACAATGCGGACTTCATCGGCCAGCTCAAGGCCCAGTGCGGTTTCGACCCCGCAACGTCGGGCGATCTCTCGACGCTTGCCGCCTCGGACTATCTGAATGCCTATGCGCAGCACGTGTGCGGCATCTTCCGCTGGCTGGACGGCGACGGGGGGCGGAATGCGCTGAAGCAGGCGGCGACCCTCGCCCCGGGGAGCGCGGCGGCGCGCGACTTCGCCGAATGTCAGGCCGCAGCGAAGCCACGAAACCAGGTGTGGATCTGGGTCGAGGACGGGCTGTGCCCCTGCCGCAGGGAATGGCGCGTCGATCTGCCGCTCTTCATCTTCCCGGGTGTGGGGCACTACGTGCAGTATGCGGGCATGGCGCTGCCGTACCTCTGCGAACGCGCGTGCGGGGCCGCGAGCTGGAGCGTGCAGGCGGGAGGCGCCACCGTGCTGATGGCCGAGCTGGCCAATGTCGATCGACTCGTGAAGACGGAATACGACGTCTACATGCGCGGTGCGCTTACGCGCGAGATCACGCGCACCATCGTGAAGGTCGGCACGCAGATCGCCCTCGGCGTGGCGGCGGACAACTCGGGGGACAGCCATCATCACGCGGCGCTGAAGATCAGCCAGCTGGGCGTGGCGACCTGGGCGGCCACGACGACGGCGGCCGATATCCGAAGCTGGACTTCGCTCCCGAAGACGGTCAAGTGCGCGCGCCTGGACCGCCCGGCCGACGGGCGCATCGACGTGTTGGCGGATGGCCAGCGGATTCAGTTGGCCGTCCCGGAGGGGAATACGATGATCTTCCTGCGCAAGCCGGCGCCGCAGGCGATGCCGGTTGCGAAGCAGGTCACATTCGGGCGGTGAGGATTCGGGAACGTGCGCGGGGATGTGTCAGACGGCCTCGTGCGGATTCCCTAGCAATACATCTCGGTTTCAAGAAAGGACGGTATCGATATGAAGTTCAAGAAGATTCTGGTAGTGGTTCTGGCCGCGACGGCCTGCACGGCCGTGTTCGCCCGTGGTCCGCATGGCGGTTTTCATCATGGTGGATTCCATCACCACGGCGGCTGGCACCACCGCGGTGGCTGGCACCATGGTTGGGGTTGGGGCGTGGGCGGGTTCGCCGCCGGCCTGGTGGCGGGTTCGCTCGCGCGGGGTTATTACCCGAGCTATTATGGACCCTATTACGCGCCGGCCTACGCGGCGCCGGTGGTCGCGCCCGCGCCGGTTGTGACGACGCCCGTGGTGACGACCCCTGTCGTGACGACGCCCGTCTATACGGCCCCTGTCGTGACCGCGCCCGTCTACCGCACCTGGTGACGGCGCGCGAATTCTCAGAGCGGCGGCGGTGTTCGCCGCATTTGATCGGCATCACGAAGGTGATGCCGATTCGTTTTGGCTCTCGGCCTTGTGCCACTCGACCGGTGCGCACCGTCGCGGGAAATGGTGCGCACCATTTGCTTCGGAGGTGCGCACCATTTTAGGCAGTGGTGCGCATCAGGCTGGAGGCCGCTGTCGATCTGCAACTCCTGCCGTGTGGTGAACTGATGGCCGCTATCTGCGGTAATTGAAAATTTGACGGATTCTAATTGACAAATGGGGGGGGGGATAACGCGGTTTTTAAACTAACAGGAAAAGGTGGTTCCGCTATGGGAAGGGCTATGACCGTGAAAAACCGCGTTCGGAAAACGTCCGTATGGGCGGGATGCGTGGGGCTTGCCGCGCTGGCGTGCGCACTGACGGCGCGGGGAAACGAATGGATCTTCGTGCCGAACGAGGCGGAAAATACGCAGGGCGTGATCTCAAACGACGTGTGGACGCTGAACGCCTACGTGAACGGCGAGGGCGTGTTGTGGGTGGGCACGAAGGAGGTTACGGAATATGGCAACGCCTTCACGGGGCGCGGCGCCGGCGACCTCGATCTTTCGGGGACCGTGGTGAGCCTCGGCGCGGATGGCGCGCGCACGCCCTGGCGGATCGAGGAATTCTCGAAGGCGGCCTTCGCCGCGACAATCGGGAAACCGCAGGTCGTCACGCAGTTCGTCTTCCCCACGACGATGAAGAGCATGGGCGAGTGGTTGTTCCTGGGCTATAACGATGCGCCGGGTGTGCTGACGAACGTCGTCTGCGTGGCGCCGGAGCTGAAGAGACTGAGCGGCCAGGCATTTCAACGCAATCCGGGGCTGGCGACCTTCACGCTGGTGGCGCCGTCCCTGACGGAACTTGGTTTTCAGGCGCTCAACTGCGGCAACCTGTCGCGCGTGGACTGCACGGCCTGGGAACTGCCGCGCGTGACGACGCTCGGCAGCATGGCCATCGCCTGGACGAGCGGAACGGGCGCCCTGAAGCTGCCGAGAGCCCGGGCGCTCTACAAGTGGGCCCTTCTCTCCATGCACCAGGTACGGGAGATTGAGCTCGGGACGGACTATGGTCTTGACGACAACGTCGTGCTTCGCCTTGAGGATCAGGCGCTGGCCGAGTGCAAGAACATGGGCAGGCTGACCTTCGGCCCGTATGCGTCCTTCAACCTCTCCGTGACCTCCGAGGGGGCGGACCCGCGGATGGATGCGTTTAAGAGCAACACGAGCCTGACGAACGTCGTCTTCACGGGGCGGCTCCTCTCGAACGCCGCGGAGGCGCTGGACGCCATTCTGATCGACCGGGCCGTCCTCACGGAGACGGCGAAGGAGAGGCAGATCGTCATCTCGGCCTCCGCCAATCTCGGGTGGCGAAGCCGTGGACGGACGCCGAGTGGAACGTGCGCCCCGACGGCGTGACGACCGAGAACTGCATGGGCGTCTACGAGACGCAGGGAGGCGTGCGGAAGGCCTGGCTGGTGCATCAGGCTTCCAGAAGCGACTACGTGGCGATCGACGTGGCGACTTCGGATGCGCGGTTCGCCGACGCGGCGGAGATCAGGGGCGCCGAGATGCTGGACGGGAAGTATCTGCTCGGGTCCACGGTGACGGTGCGCGCCGTGTGCGACGAGACGACCTTCCAGGGCTGGGAGGGTTTGCCGGAGGGGGCCGTGACGAACGGCGTGGAGGCGACATTCGTCCTGACGGACTCCTCGCGGAGGCTGACGCTGAAGACGGCGCCGAAGTGGACGTATCTGCCGGAGGAGGGCGTGATCTCGAACCGGGTCTGGAAGCTCAACGTCTACGACATCTCCGGGAACGAACTGCGCGTCGGCATCGAGTGGGGGAACTCCCGCACGGCGGGCAACGCCTTCACCGATCTGGGCGAGGGCACCACAACTGACGGCGCGCGGTGGCGGGTCACCGCCTTCGGCCCCTACGCTCTGGCGATTTCGGGCGACTCGGCCGTCAAGACGAACAAGATCACGAAGTTCGTGTTTCCGCGCGAGACGACGTCCATTGGCTCCGACATGCTGCGCGGCAACAGTGGGCCGGATCTCCTGTCGAACATCGAGGAGATCGTCATGGACGTGCCGAACTACACGCAGAGCCTCACGGGGTTTGAGATCATGCGGCTTTTCCAGTTGAAGCGCCTCGTCGTTCGCGCGCCGCAGATGACGGGCATCGGCGATCAGAGCCTGAACATAGGCTCGTGGGTGGATCGGACGGACTACAGCGAGTGGGACGTTGGCGCCGTCCGCAGCATCGGCACCATGGGCATGGCCTGGATGGGTGGCGCGAAGGGGTGTCTGCGGCTTTCGTCCGTGACGAATCTCGGGACTTCGGCGCTTCATTCCTGCCCGTGCCAGGAGCTGGACCTGGGATCGCGCCTGGAGCCGAAGGACCGTCAGTTCCTGACCACGGCGGAGACGAGTCTCACCAAATGCTCGTCCGTGACCTCCATCGTTGTCGGGGCCTACACGAAACTGGTCAGGAAAAGTATTGCCGACACGGATATCCAGTTTCAGAGCCTGAAGCAGCTGCGCTTCCTCGGGCGCACGCCGGAGAACGTGAACGAGTTCGTCGATTCGATGCTGTCCGGCCGTGGCGTGCCGTCCGACGCGGCGAACTACGCCGTGATCCGCGCGTCGCGCAACCTGGGCTGGGGCAAGGTGGCCGTGGCCGTCAGCGCGGATGAGGCGGCCGCCGCCGAGGCGCTGGCGGCGACGCTCGCGCCGGGCGAGGACCTGATGGGCGTCTACGTGAACGCCGCCGGCAACCGCGTC
>JBJEWG010000170.1:0-2125 GCA_051884935.1 Kiritimatiellia bacterium
CCTAGGCGATTCTGAATTCCACTGCCCAGCAGAATTTATTCTACTGCCCAGTGGAGTAAATTCTACTGCCGAGTGGAATTCCCTCCACTGCGCAGTGGAATTTTCTCCACTCGGCAGTAAAACCAGCAGTCTCCTAGGCGACCCCATGTTCCCTCCTAGGCGATCCCGCGCACCCATCGCGACGAGCCCCACCGCCCATCCCGTCGTCCTATCCGCAGACCCGCCCGCCGCCCATTTTAGAAACTCCGAGCGTTTGCAAAGGGGCGGTTCTAACGAACCGCCTGCTGCTTCGCGTCCCCACAACAACTTTTAATTGACCCAATAGGACTTGGTTTTGGGATGGAAATCGGTTTTATGTCGGCGTCTTCGACGCCGGGAAAGGAATCTCAGCAGACACTGGAAGTTCCCATTTCATCAGACAAGGGAACACCGTGCCAGGGAGATGTCGTTGAAGCGTGCGAAGCATCAGGCGGAGCGTTAGCGGAGCCCTTTGCCAACGCTCGGAGTTTTAAAACGGTCGAAGGGTCAAGTCATCCCGATGACTCGGGGTCGCTCATCGGGGTGAGGCGGCTAGATATCCGCAGGAGGGGCCGCAGACGACTCGGGAGGTTACTCAACCCGCAGCAGGAAGAAGCGGGAGGCTGCGGGAGGCACCTCAACGCGCGTCGGCACCACGGGGAAAGACCTCCCGAACGGCACGAAGTCGCGCGTCGTGCGGAGTTCTTCAAGCGAAGTCGCGTGATAAAGGCGGATTTCGCCATTCACCGTGTTCGCCGTCGGAACGCCGTGCAGCAGAAGCGCGCCGCCCACGGCGGCGGAACCGTCCGCCTCCATCGTAATGGAGGGAATCGTCACCTCGATCTCGGGGTCCGTCTCGGGGGAGGCATTGACGAGATAGCACCGCCGAACCGTCTCCTCCGTTCCCGCGAAGGCGACCAGCTTCGCCCGGCCGGAGGTCTTCGCCGCGATGGCGGCCAGCCATTCCCGCATCGCGTCGCCGTCCGCCGCCGCCACGGCATTCAGCGCCGCCGCGCCCGGCGACTCCTCCGGCGCCGTGAAGGAGGTCGTCCACTGCGTCTCGTCGCGCACCTCGCCGCCGAACGCCCGCGCGATGAAGTGTTCGCCCGTGCCGTCGCAGGCGCCGCCCCACCAGTCCGTCGTGAAGTAGAGAGACTGAATCTCCTCTCCGTCGGCGGAGTAGACGCGCATCTCCACCGCGCCGTTCGTGATCTTCCCCGTCGGCCAGTAATCGGCCTTCGCGAGGACAATCGACCCGAACGCGGGAATCCGCTCGCCGCCCGCGATCGTAAAGTCGCACTTCGGGTCGTCCGTCACGCCGCCCTTCGTCTTCGCGCAGGTGATCCGCACGCCGTTCAGCGCCACCGTCTTCGCCGTGACGTTCGTGAGGGCGATCCACTCGCCGCCGTCGCCGTTCTCGTCCACCGTCGCGCTCATCACGCCCGCCACGCGCACCGCGTCACGCGGCTCGGCGAACGTCGGCGGCGTCGAGCCGAGGAGCGAAAGCGACTCCAGCGCGCTCCATTCGCCGGACGCCGAGAGGACGCGCGCGGTGAGGCCCAGCCCCTCCGGCGGCACGGCGAGCCCGCCCGTGGCGCCCGCGGCCCGCGCGGCGGAGAGGGCGAGGTCCCAGTAGATGTCGCTGGAGGCGCCCTGGTTCTGGTGGACCTCCGCCGCGATCACGTTCCGGCCCGCCTTGAGGAGCCCGGCGGGGACGGCGAGCGTGCGCGAGACGGTCTCGTTCCGCGCCCCATTCGCAAACGTCCCGTACCCCACGCCCGACGCGGGGAGGTTGAGGCGATCCACCTCCACGCCGTTGACATAGAGGATGTAGCCGTCGTCGTAGAAGACGTCGATCTTGAGGGACGTGGTCGCCGCCTCGGCCGCCGAGAGCTCGAAGGCGCGGCGGAAGTAGTAGGTGTACACCTGCGTGCCCGAGGCCGCGTGCCCGGCGAACTTCGAGACCGTCGTCCCGAGCGCCTGCTGCACGCCGCTCTTCTGGAAGCCGAGGACGCCCGCGCCCGTTCCCCAGGGCCGCGCGCCGGTGCAGGCCTCGTCGTAGTCCGCCGCGTGCCACGCGCGGCCCGAGGCGTCCCGCGCCGGCTCG
>JBJEWG010000171.1:0-11020 GCA_051884935.1 Kiritimatiellia bacterium
GAAGGCCTCCGCGGCGGGGGGACGCCCCGAGAGGTACACCGTGCAGGAGGGTGACACGCTCTTCAAGATTTCCACGCGCTTCTATGGGTCCGCGAACAAGTGGCGCACGATTCTGAATCTGAACCGTACGATCATCTCGCCGGATGGGCGCCTGCGCGTTGGTCAGGTCATCAAGCTTCCCTGACCATGGCGCCGATCACCACATCGCTTGTCCGGCGGCGTCATGCGTGGACGGGACTGAAGGAGCCGTGGCGCATTGACGTGGGCGAAGACACCCTCGCCTCCCTGCCGGCCGAGCGCAGGGCCGGCTGGCGGCTGTTCCACTATCTTTCGGGGGGCGGAATCCGCGCCTTCGCGGGGTCGGTGGCCCGGGAGGCCGTCTCGCGCCGGCAGACCCGCTTTCTCTGGTTTATGGTCGGCGTCGCCATGTGCTGGCTGGCGCTGCGGTTTGTGTGATTGCAAAGGAGAGTGTAAATGAAGAAATCCGTTCTTGTGTTCATGGGGGCCGCACTTGCGGCGCTCGGCGTTTCGGCCCAGGGCAACGTCGCCGCGCGGGAGGCCTATCAGCAGCAGCAGGCACTGGCCGAGGTGCCGCGTCTGATTCAGCAGTTCGACCTGCTCGTGCAGCAGCAGGACGCGATCATCTCCCGACTCGTGAAACTGGAGGGTACGGACGCGACGACCGACGTCCGCGCCGAGGTCGCCGCGCTGAGGGCCGAGATTGCCGAACTGCGGGCGTCGATCCGCCGTGAGCAGGACGCGATGCGCGCGGAGATCGTCCGGGACCTCGCGGGACGCATTTCCAGGATGACGCCCCCGGCCGCCGCGCCTGCGCCCGTAGTCGCGCCGTCGCGTGCGTCGTCGGCCCGCCCCGTCCCGCCGCCGGCCCCCGTCGGCCCGCACTATGAGTATGGGGGGGAGAAGGGGCAGACGCTGGCCTTGATCGCCAAGGGCTTCGACACGACGGTTCCGAAGATTCTCGCCATGAACCCCGGCCTCAAGCCGAATCAGCTGCGCGTGGGCCAGAAGCTGCGCATTCCCGTGGAGGAACAGCCGAAGGCGGCGCATCAGGGCAAGCGGGGGCGGAAGTGATGAACGGCTATCCCGAAGTCCGTCTGCGTCGGCTGCGCCGCACGGAGGCGATCCGCGATTTGTTCGCGATGCCGCGGCCGGGGCCCGAGAAGTTCATCTGGCCGGTCTTCGTGGTGCCGGGCGAGGGGCGCCGCGAGCCGATCGCTTCGATGCCGGGACAGTTCCGCCTCTCCGCCGACGAGCTTGTGCGGGAACTGAAGCCCGTCGTCGCGCAGGGCGTGAAGAGCGTGCTGCTCTTCGGCCAGCACGAGGGCGAGGGGCGGGACGAGTGCGGGACCCCGGCGGAGGACCCGCGCGGCGCCGTGCAGCGGGCGATCCCGATTCTGCGTGCGGCCTATCCGGATCTCGTCATTCTCACGGATGTGTGCCTCTGCGCATATACGAGCCACGGACATTGCGGCCCGCACGACAAGGATGGCGACATCGACAACGACGCCGCCTGCGAGATGCTCGCGCGCGTCGCCGTCTCCCACGCCCGCGCCGGTGCGGATGGTGTGGCGCCTTCCGCGATGATGGATGGGCAGATCGCCGCGATTCGTCGGGCGCTCGACGAGGAGGGCTTCAAGAAGACGCTCCTCATCTCCTACTCGACCAAGTTTGCGTCGCAGATGTACGGCCCGTTCCGCGATGCCGAGAATTCGGCTCCGTCCCAGGGCGATCGTCAGGGATACCAGGCGAGCTACCGCGACCCCAAGACCGCGATCCGTGAATCCGCCCTTGACGAGGCGGAGGGCGCGGACGCTTTGATGGTCAAGCCCGCGCTCTTCTATCTCGACTTGATCCGCGAGGTCTCGTCGCGCACGCTGTTGCCCGTGATGGCGTACAACGTCTCGGGGGAGTACGCGATGATCCATGCGGCGGCGGAGAAGGGATACTGCGACCTCTACCCGACGGCGCGCGAATCTCTCTATGCGATTTTCCGCGCAGGCGCCACGCAGGTGATTTCCTACTGGGCACCATTCTACCACGAGATATTCGGCTAGGCGCCGCGCGTGGCCGGGAGAACAGGGAGGGGCCCCATGAAGAAAGTGCTGTTCGGTGTGGCGTGTGCGGTGTGCGCGGCGGTGGTGGCGGACGGATTGACGGCGCCGTCGCGCTGGTTCGACGAGACCTATCAGGGCCTCGTCGAGTCTCGGCCCCATGAGTGGCGGACCTCCGTTGGAACCTGGCGCGCCGATGGTCCGGATGACAGGTCCGTATTCTCGAACGAGACGAAGACCATCCACTTCGACACGCGCGGCGGCGAGATCCGCCTTCAACCGAAGTCCAGCAGTGCGAAGAACGGCGCCGTTTCCGTGACGAGCCGCATGACGTTCACGGCCTGCCGCAACGGCGAGGAATGGCAGAACACGAACTCGCCGCCGCAGGCTGCCATCGGCATGCGCCTTGTCGCCGAGACGGAGGTGCTCACCTTCATTGGACTCAAGACAACGCGGGACGGAAGCGTGATCAAGTTCCGCTGGACGGACCTCTCCGCGCCCGGCGTCACGCCCGTCGAGGGGGTGTTCTACGACGTGACCATCGACTCCGACTACTCGTGCGTGCCCACGCGCGTGCGGTATTCGGTCAATGGAACGCCACTTGCGGACGCCAATGGCGAGACGTGGTTCTCCTCGCGCGGCGGGTCGCTGGACCCTGCGAGCACGGCGAAGCTCGACAAGCGCGCCACGTCCGTCGGGTTCAGCGGAAGGGGACGGGTCACGGCGGTGAACACCACGCAGCGAACGCCGCGCGCGTCGCGTGCGACGGTTCGGTTCAACACGCTGCTGCGCCCGCGCGTGGGCGACGTGCCCACGTTCACGGTGACGCCGAACGAGGGGCAGACGCTTGCTGGCGACCTTTCCTACATCTGGTATCTCGTGGATGCGGCGGGAATGCCCGTGGAGGCGCCGCCGCGCGCGGTGGGGCCAGACTATGCGCTCACGGCGGCGGACTACGGGCATTGGGTCGCCGTGGACGTCTCTGACGCCGGTGGCTACGCGGGCACCGGGCGCTTCTGGTTCAGCGATCTGCCGGTCGTCGAGATGACCGTGGGCACGGCCGAGGGCTATACGCCGACGGACGATGAGACGGCGCAGACGGGCGTGGCCTACTACTGGGCGGACGAGGCCGACGTCTTCACGCGCCTCGACCTCGCCGACGGCGCGGACCTCACCTCCTGGCGCGAACAGTACGGGCGGCTGTTCACCGTCAATCGCGCAACTGAGTGGCCAACCTCCAAGAAGGAGACGCACACGGGCATGATCACGATTCGCGGCAACGCCGAATACGCGAACCAGCTCAACAACAGGGACTTCACGATCCACGTGCGCGGTAACTCGACGGCGGGGGCGGACAAGAAGCCCTACAAGATCAAGCTCGGCAAGAAAGCCGACCTGTTCGGCCTCGGCGGCGGCGTGAAGAGCAAGCACTGGGTGCTGCTGGCGAACTGCTACGACGAGTCCCTCATGCGCAACAAACTTTGCTACGACCTCTCGGGCGTCTTCGGCTGCCCTGCGTGGATGCGGAGCGAATGGGTGGACGTGGTGATGAACGGCCAGTATGTGGGCAACTACCTCCTCTGCCAGCACATCCGCATCGGCGAGGAGCGCATCCCGATCCATGACTGGGACGGCGGCGCGGTCGCCGAGAACGCCGTCGCGCAGTTCCCGGGGTTCCTCGCGGCGGCCGACGAGGATGAAATCGACTCGCTTCTGGAGACGAACTGCCTTTGGATTACCTCGGGTCAGTTCGCCTACGGTGGAACCAACTTCGTCCTCACCGCGACGAAGAAACTGGGCGGGACGTTCGACGAGGCGGGCCGCGCGCGCGTTTACTGGAAGGCGTGGAACGGCGGTGACGCCTCCGGCGGCTATGTCTTTGAGATCGATTCCAAGAAGGTGGTTGGCGGGAGCGCCCCGGCGCCCTCGAATTTCATCCAGGCCAACAAGACCCCCTACGGCACGCTGAACCTTTGCGTGGCGATGAACACGCCCGAGTACCTCTTCGCGAACGCGAGTCTCAGCAACTACGTGTGGAACGTCTGGTGGGACCTCGGGCAGGCCTGGATGCGCCCCGAGGGCTATAACACGAAGGGTCGGCACTATACCGAGCTCGCGGATTTCAATTCGATGGTTGCCTATTGGCTGGCCCAGTATATTCCGGGGAACGACGACGCGGGGTCCTACAGCCGCTATTCCTACATGGACGTGGGAGGGAAGATGACGTTCGGCCCGGCCTGGGACTTCGACTACGGGCTCGGGTCGCTTCAAATCCGCACCCGCTCCGCCGCGACGACGAACGCCGACGGCCGCGTCTCCTACGCGCCCATCGCCCCCGAGAAGTTCATCCCCGGCACGGGCGGAAACAATTTCATGGGGCACTGGACGGCGGACCCCTATTTCACCTTCAAGCTCTATGAACGTTACTGGGCGACGCGCGGCTACCTTGCGGAGATCGTCCGGGAGGGCGGTCTCATCGACCAGTATAAGGCGAAGATCGGCATCTCCGCCCGTGCGAATGACCTGCGCTGGAACAACCGCATCGGCTTCTGGGGGGATGCGGACGAACCCGGCGACGTGGAGATGCTGCGAAGTTTCCTCGCACGGCGCTTCGCCTGGTTCGACAGGCAGTTCGCAACGGCCGGCGCGGCCTCCACGAACCTCGCCGCGACGATTCCCAACGCCGCCGCTAAATTGCGCTATACGCGCGATGGCACGCTGCGCCCGACCTTCATCGGCGCGACGGCGAACTCGGGTTCCGTGGAGACGGATGTGGTGGACGTCGTGACGCCGCTCGCGCTCGCTCCGCTCACGGCGACTGTGGCCGTGCCGGGCGGAAGCACGACGGCTCTTGAGGTCTATGTCAATGGCCTCTTCAACGGGACATACAGGGTCGGCGCGGGTCGGAGCGCGATTTCGATTCCGGCAGAGGCGCTTCGCACGGGCGAGACGAATGTGGTCGCCTTCATCGCGCGGCGGGCGGACGGCTCCATCCGCCGGCGGAACTTCGCCCTCGTCGCCTGCACGCTGCCCACGCGCGTGGCGGCGGCGGATGGCGGGCACGATGTGTCGATCGACTGGCTACGCGAGACCTGGGCGGCCTACCGCCGCGTCTATCCGACGACGACGCTCGCACCGCCCGTGAGCTATGCGGACTATCTGGGGTTCGCGACCAACGCCTCGCCGTACCAGAAATCCGTGCCGCTCTACTACGACTACATTGCGGGCACGCGCCCGGAGAAGACGGGTGAGTTTCTCACCGCCGGCATCACGATGAACGCCACGGGCGAGCCGCAGATCTGGTGGCGCCCGGATACGCCCGCGCTCCGCGCCTCCCGCGTCTACACGCTCCTTGGCGCGCCGGACCTCGCGGGGTCGTGGGCGGAGACGGACGCCGTGGCCCCGGCGGACGCCTTCTGCCGAACCAACCGCTTCTTCAAGATTCGGGTCGAGTTACCGTCGGCCCGTTGAGTGTCTGCAACGGCAAATCAAAACGAAACGGAAAGGGAAGGGACCATATGAATCTGTCACGGCGGTTCTTCATTGGCGGCGCCACTGCGTTCGGCGCCTTTGGCGGGAGCCGGTTCTTCGCGGCCTCTGCGGGCACTGCGCCTGCGAAGAGGCCCAACCTCAAGTTCGGCGTCGTGAGCGACATCCACATCACCTGCGTGGGCGCGGACCAGAAGATGGAGCAGTGGGGCAACAACCTCACCTTCCGGCACACGCTCGAATGGTTCCGCGACCAGGGCGTGGACGCGGTCATGGTGGTCGGCGACATGGCGGATACCGGCATGGTCGATCAGCTGCAGGCCGTCGCGCAGGCCTGGTATGCGGTCTTCCCGGGCGACAAGGCCCCCGACGGCCGGAAGGTCGAGAAGCTGTTCGTCTACGGCAACCATGACTACCACGGCTATCTCTACGGGGACTTTGCGGCGAAGCGCCACGCGAAGGAGGCGAGGGGCGCGACGTTCGGGGACTGGAGCCGAGACCACGTGCTGCGCGCCGATCTCGGCGGCTGGTGGAAGAATATCTTCCACGAGGACTACTCGCGCTTTTACAAGAAGGAAATCAAGGGCTATACCTTCCTCGGGCAGCACTGGGACGACGGGAAGGGCATGGAGACGAAGTACGGTGGCTGCCCGTTCGGCGTGGAGCTGAAGACCTTTCTCGACGCGCAGGGCGGCGCGCTCGACCCCGCGCGGCCGTTCTTCTACTTCCAGCACCCGCACCCGAAGAACACCTGCTACGGGCCCTGGGCGTGGGGGCACGATGCCGGACTCGTCACGCGGATTCTGTCGTCTCATCCGAACGCGATCGCCTTCTCCGGCCACTCGCACTACTCGTTGACGGACGAGCGCACCATTTGGCAGGGAGCCTTCACCTCCGTCGGCACGAGTTCGCTGCGCTACACGGGTCTGCCGTACAACGAGCGTCTGCCGCTCGGCTACGAGAATACGACGACCGAAGGCCAGGCGAGCGCGGCGAACAACGCGCTGAAGGTGATGGGCGACTTCAACACCGCCGACGGCCGACAGGGGATGCTCTGGAGCGTCTATGACGACTGCATCGTCGTGCAGCGCCGCGAGTTCCTCGGCGACGCCTTCCTGGGGCCGGACTGGGTGATGCCGCTTCCCGTGGCCGAGGCGAAGCCGTTCGACTTCGCCGTCCGCGCGAAGAAGGCGACCGCGCCCGCGTTCCCGAAGGATGCGAAGGTCGTCCTTCGGAAGTTGAAGGCGAAGACGCGCCGGACGCCCGGGCACGAACCCGTGGAGAAGGACGCCTACGAGCTGACGTTCCCGGCGGCCTTGGCCGCGGCGGGGACGCGTCCCTACGAATACGAAATCGTCGCCCATGGCGCCGGGGGCGCGACACAGTCCTTCTTCGTCGTCGCGGAGGGCTACCACCAGCCAATCTCCCACAAGCGCGCGACGGCGAATTCCTCCTGCCGCGTCGCGGTCGATCGGCTGCCGGCGGGCGTCACGCACTTTACGGTGATACCGATGGACTGCTGGCACAACAAGGGCGCGGCGCTGACGGTGAAGGTCTGACCGCACTCGCCGTCAGGCGTCCCAGGAGAGATCGACGCGCGTGGACGCGGCGTTTCCGGGAATGCGGAAGCGTCGCGTTTCCGTTCGGGACGTGACCCAGAGCCCGTCGAGCATGAAACTCGTGAACGTATCCCCGCGCAGTCCCGTCAGCAGCGACGGTTCCTCGGCCGCCGGACGTGTGAGCGAGATGAAGAGCGGGGTGTTCTGCTGCACGAGAAACTCGATGGGAAGTGGGCCGCGCGCATCGGCGAGCCACTGGAGATTCTCGGGCGTGTTCTCGGGAGAGGCGACGCAGCGCGTCACGCCGAGTTCCGCGAGCTGGGCGATCGACTGGCGGTTGAGCGAGTAGAGGGACCAGTCGGCGGTGATGTCCACGAGGCCCAGCTGGGTGAGCATCCGCAGCCCGGCAAGGTCCGCCGCCTCCCATGCGGCGACGCCGGCCCGGACCATGTGCTTGACTGTGGACCGCAGCGCGTTGGTGTCGCGCTCGAAGGTGAAGACGGGCAGGGCCAGTCGAATCACGGGGGCGGGGTCATGGGATTCCTCCGCACGCGCGCGAAGCGCGGCGGTTCGTTCCATGAGCGTGGACTCCACGTCCTTGCCGGAGGCGTGCCCGATGGCGACGACGAGTTCATCGTATGCGCAGACGTCGTCCGGCAGGGGTTGGTCGAGCCGAATCTTGAGGACGCGGGCGGGGGCGCTCTGCGCGGTCGCGGCGGTGGGGGCGTCCGCCTGCGCCGCCTCAATCTTCGCTTGTCGCGCCTCAAGCCGCACGGCGTCGAGTTGTTCGACGAGCTGGCGGCGGAGGTCATTGAGCGCCGAAGCGGGGGCGAAGAGGCGGTTGGCGTCGGCCAGCGCGAGCGAGCCGAGCGCCCAATCCGTGCCGCCCATGCGCGCGAGCGCGCGGCGGACGGCCTCTTCGGTCCGTTCGGGATGTTGAGACGGCGTGAGGGTGATCGGCAGGAACGTCGAAACGGCGCGCCTCCGGTAGGCGGTGGAGGCCGTCATGCCGTCGGGGGCGAGCGTCACGGCGACGTCCACAGGCGTGCCGGAGGAAACGTCCGAAGGGCGGAACGACGGCACGGGAAAACGGCGCCGCACCTCGTTGGAGGCGGAGCAGTAGACCGTGGCGCCGGGGTGGATGGCGGTTGCCGCAGTCGGCTGGGGGCGCCTCCTGGAATCGGCGTCGCGCCTCGGCGCCTCCTCGGGAACGAGAATCTCGACGTCGCTGCCGGCCTTGACGGAGAAGACCGTCGAACGCGAAATGGCGACGCGCATATCCGAGATGCCGAAGCCGTAGGGCTTCCCGCCTTCGGAGACGAATTGGAGCCCGTCGTGCCGTTCGAGGGCGCGCGTGGTGTGGAAGCGCAGCCAGGTGCGGCCCTCGCGATCCTTCGTGAGGCGCTTGACGGTGCCGATTGGCGTGCCAAGATGCCCGAGAGAGGAGGGGTCGATGACGGGCGACGTGGCCGTGTATCCGTCGGAGTAGAGGGTGGTCGTTCGCCGCGAGAAGACGGTTTCGAGGTCCGCGCGCGTCGTTTCCGGGTGCCGGCCGTCGAGGAGCTCGCGGTAGTGGGCCGTGACCGTCGAGACGTAGAGGGGGGACTTCATGCGGCCTTCGATCTTGAGGGACGCCACGCCCGCGTCGCGTAGCTGTTCGAGATGATCGTCGAGGCGGAGGTCGCGCATGGAGAAGGGCAGCG
The DNA here is from genome assembly GCA_051884935.1 of Kiritimatiellia bacterium. GTDB lineage: Bacteria > Verrucomicrobiota > Kiritimatiellia > RFP12 > UBA1067 > RUG572. The sequence continues at coordinate 8,824 of JBJEWG010000171.1, forward strand.
AACGGTTGCCGGCGGCGTCCGTATAGGAGAGACGGCAGCAGTAGGCGCACGCGCCGCGGTTGCCGGAGCGGTTCTTCTCCAGCGCGGAGAAGAGGCAGAGCCCGGAAAGGGAATAGCAGAGCGCGCCGTGGACGAACACCTCGATCTCGCAGCCGCAGCGCTTGGCGATGGAGCGGATATCCGCCACAGAGAGCTCGCGGGCGAGGACGACGCGGACGAAGCCCATCTCCCGCAGCGCCAGCACGCCTTCGAGGTTGTGGGCGACGAGCTGGGTGGAGGCGTGGAGTTCGAGCCCCGGGAAGTGGCGGCGCACGAGGCGGGCGATGCCGAGGTCCTGCACGATCACGCCGTCCGGGCCGAGCTCTTCAAGAACCGCAAGCTTCTCGATCGCCGCCGGCAGCTGCGCATCGTCGAGAAGGGTGTTGAAGGTGACGTAGACCTTCTTCGGATTCTCCTGTCGATGCGCGACGGCGAGCAGATTGCGAAGCTGGTCGATGGTGAAGTTGACGGCGTCCGCGCGGGCGGAGAATGCGTCGAGCCCGAGGTAGACGGCGTCCGCGCCGGCGGCAAAGGCGGCCAGCGCGGTTTCAAACGACCCCGCGGGGGAGAGAAGTTCCATATCGTTCATAGACGGCCCACATTCTACCATATTCACCTTGACCCACCTTCGTCAAAACAACTATAATCGGCAGTAATGAAAACATTGAGAAGTTTGGAATGGGTGACGGCCCTCGCGGTCTGCGCGTCGGCCGCCGTGTGCGCGGCGGCAGGCGCGGCCCCTGCACCGTGCAGGGTGCGGGTCGTCGATGCGGAGAATGGGTGGCCCGTGCCGCTCGTGATCCTCGAAACCACGCACGCGCTCGTCCATGTGACCGACAACGCGGGCGTCGTCGCGGTCGATGCGCCGGAGCTGATGGGGCGCGAAACCTGGTTCTCGGTGAAGAGCCACGGCTATGGCGTGGACCCCGACGGCTTCGGCAGTGTGGGCGTGAGGATCACGCCGCGCGCCGGCGAAGAGGTTGTCGTGAAGGTCAAGCGCAGACAGCTGGCGCGGCGTCTGGGGCGCCTCAGCGGGGGCGGTCTGTTCGCGGAAAGCCAGAAGTGCGGGGAGTGGCTTGGCGCCGCCGAGAACGGTGAGTTCGGGCGCGACAGCGCGCAGACGGCCCCCTACCGCGATGGCATCTTCTGGCTGTGGGGCGACACGTCGATGCAGAGCTACCCGCTTGGCGTCTTCAACGTGACTGCGGCGACGTCGCCCGCGCCGGCGTTCCCGCGTGCGGTACCGCCGATTCTGCCGCGCTATCGGTCGTTCAACGAGAAGGGGACGATGCGCCCGCGCGGCGTGATTCCGCGGCAGGGGCAGGGGCCCATCTGGATTTTCGGGCTCGTCTCGCTGCGGGATCGGCAGGGGGAGGAACACCTGTGCGGCGCCTGGAGCCAGATCAAGGAGTTCTGCACGCCCGAGAAGACCGGACTCTGCGAGTGGGACGCCGCGTCCGAGTCGTTCAGGGTCGTCAGGACGGTCTGGACGCGCACGAAGGAATCGCCCAAGGCCACCGTGATTCCGGACGGTACGGCGTGCCGCTACGTTGACGAGGCGGGGCGAAAGTGGGTGCTCTTCGGAAATCCCTTTCCCTTCCTTCGGATGCCCGACGCATACGAGGCCTATCTCGACCCGGCGCAGTGGGAAGAGGTGCCGCGCGTGGGCGAACTCGTGGCGGAGGACGGATCGCGCGTGATGCCCGCATCGGGGCAAATCGCCTGGAGCGCGTATCGCAGGCGGTTCGTGGCCGTGCTACAGCAGAAGTTCGGGAAACCGTCCGGATTCGGTGAGGTCTGGTATGCCGAGTCGGCCACGCCCTACGGTCCGTGGACGAATGTCGTGAAGATCGCGACGCACGACAACTATGCGTTCTACAACCCGATTCTCCATATGGAGGGGGAGAGTGAGCGCAACGCCGACTATCTGCTCTTCGAGGGCACTTATTCGGACGCCTTCGCGAACCATCCGCCGCGAACGCCGCGCTGGAACTATACGCAGGTCCTCTACCGTCTCGATTTCAAGGATATCCCTAAAACCCGATAAGGCACCTCTCGGTACCTCATCGGGATGAGCCGACCCGAGTTATGCCGATGACTCGACCCGAGTTGTGCCGATGAGCGACCCCGAGTTATGCCGATGAGCGACCCCGAGTTA
>JBJEWG010000172.1:0-11005 GCA_051884935.1 Kiritimatiellia bacterium
GGCGCGAAGCCCTCGGCGGGACGTTCGTGGAGCCTTTTGTAAACGCCCGGAGTCTTCCATTCGACGGAGAGAAGTCGTTTGAGGTGTCTTTGCCAATCTCCGTCATTGACACGGACGCAAACAAAATGATAACATAGGCGGCGTTCTCTGCGGAATCGGGCTTCGATTCGGCGGCAGGGAAGGTCTTTGACAGTGGCGGACGGCAGATTGCGTCCGCCTCCGGCTGGCGGGTCCGTGAGGATTCGTTGGCAGAACCTCGGGGAGCCCTTGCGTATATGAGGGGCCGAACGAGGGGGTGGAGTGTCCCGAAAGGATTCCACCAACGTACGCAGTCTTGCGTATTGGGCTTTGTAAGAAAACGACCAATCTTCAGGAAAGCCGAGTATGTGGAATGCGTCACGTGGTATCACGTGGCGTGTCTTCTATTCAGTGTTTTCCTAGGGCGCTTGGTCGTGCCTCTTACAAAACATCGATTTGAAGGCACGCCATTCCTTTTCCGCGCCGGGTGGATGTGGCTTTACCAAAGGTGGTGCGGAGGTGGAGATGAGTTGCATGAAGACACTGTTGACGATGATGGCGGCGACTTTGCTGTGCGGGGCGGCGCAGGCGGTGACGTCCGATGAGATTGCGGCCGCGCTGGGCATCGATCCGAGTGTTGGCACCTTCACGACGAGCGGCGACGCCGAGTGGTTTGTCGAGACCACGACGAACTCCCATGCCGGCGCGACTTGTATGCGGAGCGGCGCGATTCCAGCCAATGGATCAACTTGGACAACGACGAAACTGACGCTGACCATAGATGTCAAAGAGCCGAGCAGGCTTTCTTTTTGGTATAGGACATCTTTTTATAATAGCTCTAATTATTCTAGATTTAGCGTGGCTTCGGACTCGTTTTCTGCAAATCGATATTCGGAGGTCTGGTATCAGAATACGCTGGTACTGTTGCCGGGACGACGTATAATTAGTTGGGAGTTTGCGCGAAACTGGAATAGCAACCAAGGTTCTAAGTGTGTTTGGCTGGACGATGTGTCTTTGACGCCGATTTCGACGAATCAGGCGACGGCGGTTGGGGTTTCGAATATCACCTGCCACCAGCGGACGCCGTGGAACGGGAAGGTGGATATCGACTATACGGTGACGAGCGACGATCCCAATGCGGATATTTGGGTCTATCCCGTGGGGTATGACCGGGATTCGAATACGACAATGGCGCCGCGCGCCTTGGAAGGCGCGGGCGTGAACGCTCCGGTGAAGGCGGGCACGCACCGCATGACGTGGACGGTGACGGACGACTACCCGAACTTCAATTCCACGGCGTTCACGGTCAAGATGACGGCGCTGACGGGGGCAGCCCCGTATATGGTAGTTGACCTTTCCGGCGGCGTGGATGCAATTTCCTATCCCGTCACTTACCTCTCGGCGGTGCCGGCAGGCGGATGGGGTAATGAATACAAGGGCACGAAGATGGCCTTCCGCCTGATTCCGCCGGGGAGTTTCTGGATGGGGAGCCCGACGGATGAGCCTGGGCGTTGTTCAGATGAGGACCTGCACGGTGTTGTCCTGACCAAGCCGTTCTACATGGGGGTCTTTGAGTGCACGCAGAAGCAGTATGAGCTCGTGATGGGGACGAAGCCGTCGAATTACAAGGGCGATTATCGACCGGTTGAACAGGTGTCGTATAACGACATCCGCGGCTCGGTGAACGGGGCGGGCTGGCCCACGCACAATCAGGTGGATGCCAACTCGTTCATGGGTCGCCTGCGCAGCAAGGCCAATATGCTCTTCGATCTGCCGACGGAGGCGGAGTGGGAATATGCCTGCCGGGCGGGGACATCTACGGGACTGAATAGCGGAAAAGATTATTCGGAAAGTAATGTCAAGGAGGTTGCGCGGTGCAATTTCAACAGTGGCAATTCGAGTCAGTATAAGAGCGATGGCAAAGGCGGATACCCATACCATACGACGGTCGGCTGTTATTTGGCTAACGCCTGGGGGCTCTACGATATGCTCGGTAATGTATGGGAGATATGTCGTGATTTCACTGATGGAAATTTAGGTTTTCTAGGGGCTGTTGATCCCAGAGGCTTTTCTTCTGCATGGCAGAATCACCGCATTAGTAAGGGAGGAAGTTATAGTGGTGAAGTAAGATGGTGTCGTTCGGCTTGTCGGAGTTTTGCAGGAGGGCCAAATGATAAAGGTTCACATCTTGGTTTCCGCGTGATGTGCTCGCCGGTTGCGCAGTAAAGGAGACATTCCTTTATGAAGCGGGCGGTTCTATTCTTCGGTCTCCTCTCCGCCGCGCTCTCCCTGCGGGCGGAGTATGAGACCTTGCCCATTGCGACGGATGCGGCAATGGGTGAATGTATCCGCTTCGAGTCGCGCGGCTGGGCGGATGAGGCACTGCGTGGCGAGGGTGGGCGGCTCGCCGCGGATGTGGTCTGGACGAACGGAGAGTTCCTTGTCGCCCACGACGTCTACGTGCCGAACGGGGTGACGCTGACGATCGGCGCCGGCGCGACGGTCAAGTTCTGCGCGGGGACGCGGATCAAGGTCGAGGACGGCGGCTCGCTCGTGCTCGCGGGCGAGGCGGGCCGCGAGGTCGTGCTGACGGGCGCGGCGGACGACACGGTGTTCAAGGGCATCGTCCTTCAGTCGGACGCGGCGAACTACCGCGACAACGGATATGTGATTTCGAGCGGGTTTGCCTTTAACCGGTTTGCCACGGTGTCGCTGGGCGATGCGTCGGCGTTCGTCGCGGGCGGGCAGGCGCTCGTCCCGGTGTCGGTTTCGGGGACGCGCGCGAGCACGTTTTCGCTCGATTGGGTTGCCGAGACGAACGGCGTCGCCTTCGCCACGGGTACGCTCGGCTGGAACAACGTGAACGAGGGGCGGAAGAACATCGTCGTGCCGTTCGGGGCGGAGTTCGCGTCCATCAGTACTTTCACCGTGCGCGTCGTGCGGATGACGTGCTGCCAGGCCAGCAAGGGGGTGAGCGTCGTCACGCTGAGCGAGTACAGGACGGCGGACATTCAGGCGGACGCGGCGATGGGGAACTTCATTGCGTTCGAGTCGCGGGACTGGACGACGAACGTTGTCGGCGAAGTTCTTGAGGGCGGGCGGCTCGCGGCGGACGCGGTGTGGTCGAACGAGCACGTCGTCGCCTCCAGCGTCTATGTGCCGAACGGGGTCACCCTGACGCTCACGGCGGATACGGTCGTCCGCTTCTGCGAAGGGACGATGATCAAGATCGAGGATGGCGGCGCACTGAAGATTATCGGCGCCGACGGGCACGACGTCATTCTGCGCGGGTATGAGGACGGAACACAGTTCGCCGGGGTCGTGAAGATGACGAACGGCGTCTTCTCGGACAACAGTTTCGTGCAGTTCATCGGGTGCGGGTTCAGCGCGCTGGCGCGGGTGGCGCCGCATGACGCGACCTCGTTCCGCTCGTCGGGGCTGGCGCTGCTGCCGGTCACCGTCTCGGGTTCGCGCGCGACGGCGTTCTCCATCGACTGGGTGGCGGAGACGAACGAGGTCGAATACACGCGCGGCACCTTGAAGTGGGGCGGCGTGGACGAGGGGACGAAGAACATTTCCTTCAACTACGGCGCCGAACTGGACGGGCAGACGAACGTGACGGTTCGCGTCGCGATCAACCGCGCCTGCACGGCGGTTCCGGACGTCTGCCAGTTGAAGATCAGCGATTTCCAGACTCTGGACGTGTCGGCGGCCGAGGCGATGGGCGGCTTCATCGCGTTCGAGTCGCGCGAGTGGACGACCAACATGGTCGGGAAGGCGGTCGAGGGCGGGCGGCTCGCGGCGGATGCGGTGTGGTCGAACGAACACGTCGTCGCCTCCAGCGTCTACATCCCGAACGGGGTGACGCTGACGATCACCGCCGATGCGCTCGTTCGGCTCTGCGAAGGGGTGATGATCAAGATCGAGGACGGCGGCAGGCTGAACGTCGTCGGCGCACCGGGGCACGACGCCGTCATCCGCAACTTCGACGCGAACACCGTCTCGAAGGGGATTGTGAAGATGGGCTCGGGGACGTACACGGACAACATGTACGTGCAGACGCCGGACTTCAGGTATGCGAACTACCCGAACGTGACGCTCCACGAGGCGACCGTCGGGCGCGATGCGGGCAAGGTGTTCGTGCCGATTACGCTGGGCGGGGCGACGCGCGACCAGTCCTTCAACGTGGACTGGGCGACGGAGAAGGGGGACGCGGGCACGGTCACGTGGGCGCGCAGCGGGGACGGGACGAAGTGGATCGAGATCCCCGTGTCGGCGGAGTCCGTCGGCGGAACGGAGACGTACGGGATTCGCCTGACGGCGGCGCGCGGGGTCAACGTGTCCGTGGGCGCGGCGAAGGTGACGATCCACGAGTACGAGCATCCGGCGACCAATGTCGTCAGCGTCACGGACGGCACGGATGCCAGCAACGAGTTCGCGGTTCACGGCGGGATCAAGACGCAGCCGATCTTCCTCAACGAGACGGAGAAGCTGCGCTACAGCGGGCGCTGGCAGGACCGCCTGCCGCCGGGCGAGGTCGTCACGCGCATCAGCGTGGAGTCCGACAACGGGATCCGCCGACTGGGCGAGTTCCCGGGAAGCGAGGAGGGGACCGTCGAACTCAGGCTCGGCGCGTTCAACACGGGGCTCTACACCCTGACGCACGAGACGGTCTCCACGCAGACGGACGAGGTCGTCGCCAAGCTCACGAAGACCTTCAGCGTCATCGACGCGGACGACGTCGTGATGCACGGCGGCACGCTGACGCAGAACGAGGTCTGGAAGGCGGGCAAGACGCACGTCGTCTACGAGCCGGTCTACGTGCCGGCGCTCTACACGCTCTTCATCGAGCCGGGGGCCGTTGTCAAGTTCATGACGGGCACGGGCATCGACATCTCCCAGGGCGGCGCGCTCTTCGCGAACGCGATCGTCTTCACACACATCAACGACGACACGGTTGGCGGCGACACGCTCTCGGATGGCTTTACGCTGCCGCCGCCGATGGACGGCTACTTCCTGACGGGCAACTTCACCTTTGGCGACGATGCCGAGCTCAGAAATCTCACGCAGCAGGCAGAGCTGACGGGCACGATCAATTCAGTGAAGATGTTGTCGCGGGGCAGCACCTATCGGGTGAGCGGAACGCTGACGATCGCCAATGGCGCAAAGCTGACGATTCCGCCGGGGACGGTGCTGAAGATGGGGATGGGGGCAAGCATCGTCGTGAATTCCGGCGGCGAACTTTATGCGCAGGGAACGCGCGCGGCGCCGATTGTCATCACGTCCATCAACGACGATTCCGTCAGCGGCAAGACCGAGGGAAGCAACTCGAATCCGCAGCCGGGTGACTGGACGAAGATCATGGTCAACGGTACGGGGTTCTTCGACTTTACGAAGATACTCTACTCTAGTCGGAATTCGGCGACGGGCGCGATCAACATGAACATGAGAAGCGGCACGACGACGTTCATCAATGGCGAGATATCCCATTGCGCCTATGATGCGGTTGGTGTGGAGTCGGGGCACTTCTACATGACGAATTCGATTATTTCCGACGCGCTCCTCGCGTTTCGTCATTCTGCGAAGGATCCGATCGTCAACTGCGTCATCTACGATTGCGGGCGCCTCACTCAGGGTGGTGGACAGCGTTTCGTCAACTGCGTGTTCTCTCGCATTAGCGAGACATGGGAAGCGTTCGGATTCCCCGGCTCGGCGTACAACAACTGCTGCTTCTGGAACGAGGGTGGGAGCGTTCTGGCGGGGCAGGACGCGATGTCTGTCTGCGGCAAGAACGGAAACCTCTGGGGCGATCCGCTCTTCATTGATCCGGGCAATGGCGACTTCCGTATCCGGGAAGGTTCGCCGTGCGTGGACGCGGCGGATTCGGCGGCGGCACCGGAGTTGGATGTGTTTGGACAGCCGCGCGTCACGGTCATTGAGCAGGGCACCAATACGGTGCAGGGCCAGCTCGCCGATATCGGCATCTGCGAGTTGATGCCGCGCAATGTGACGAGCGACATCGATCTCGTGCCGGAGGCAGTGCGGACGGAGACGGAAGCGACGGTGGGGCAACTACTGTTCGTCAAGTGGACGGTCCGCAACGACGGTGGCGTTGAGGTGGACGGTAGCTGGCGCGACACGCTCTCGCTCGTCTCCAAGGATGGACGTGAAGTGACTCTAGGGGAGAAATTGACGACGAGCCGCATTGCATCGGGCGGCAGTGTGTTCTGTTCGGGCTACTTCACGGTGCCGGCGATTGACGAGGGCGATTGGCATCTGAAGGTCAACGTCAACAGCCACCGTGATATCTTCGAGGGCGCGCTGGGAAGTAACAACGCGCTCATGAGCGAATCTGTGACATCCATCTCGCTCCCGTCGGTGTCGGTCGGCGACGGCGAAGTAGACGGGGTGATTGCCGCCGGTGTCACGAAGGTCGTCAAACTGGCCTTTGACGAGGATGAGAAGAACCGCATGGTCCATCTCGATCTTCCTGCGGGTGTTACCGTGCGCTATGGGTTTGGCTTTATGCCAAATGGAACGCGAAACTCGGGGACGCTGGTCTCGACGGGTGGCGATCTCCTCTTCAAGGTCCCGGATGGCGCGTCGGAAGTCTACATCACACTTGATAGCGACAAAACCGCCGAATACGAGATGTCGTTTGGGAACGAGAAGATGGCGATTCTCAGTGTTTCGCCGAACACGCTTCCATCGAGCGGCACAACAACGCTCACGATAGCTGGTGCAGGATTCGGGGAAACGAACGAGGTGAGGCTATCGACTGTCACCAGCAGCTATCGGGTGCAGTCGATTGCGAAAGATGTCTCCGGCAACCTCATAGCCACAGTGGATTGCGCCAAGCTCACGGCCGACACGACCTACGATGTGACGGTGACAAGTGGCGAGAACGAGGCAACCCTGTCGAGTGTAGTCGCCGTGACGAAGGCGGAAGGGAAGGGGCATTTTTGGGCTCGGCTTGTCGTGCCAGATACAGTTCGCGAGGGGCGTAAGGTTTCTTGCGCTATTGAATACGGCAATAGCGGAAACGCTAACTTGCAAGCTCCTATATTGCAGGTCTCGATGGAAGGTACTGGAACTCTGGCATATTTGAGCGGTCTTACAGACTTGAAAATGCTCCAATTCGTCGCAGCAGGGGAAAATAACAGTGCAGGCGTGTTGCGACCAGGTGCTACGCACGTTATTTACTTTGAAATGCTCGCAGGGTCAAGCAATCAGATATTGCTCCACTCTTCCGTTGACGGGAACTATGCCCCAGAACCTTGGATAAACGCGATGGACTACATCACCGACATATCCGCCGCTGCAACACGAGTCGGGTTAAGAGGAAAGGATGCGACGGATTTCGCTGTTGTGCTTGAACTTGCGCGAACAATGAAAAATGGTGTTCCTAGTTCTTCCATATTTGGAATAATGACCGATGATTTTGGGAATCCTTTGTGCGGAGCTGTAGTTGCACTTACTCTGATAGGAGATACTAATAAACTTGCCGTCTCTCAGAGTGACAATTTTGGGTTCTATTCGTTTGACGGGTTGTCTGCTGACACTTATCAAGTTAAGGCAGATTTGCCATTTGATTTTTCAAAAACAATTATTTTAGAACAAGATTCGGATGTGCGTGTTGATATGAGTGTGCCATACGGGAGCAGGTTTATGCGAGTTGAAGTGTGCGGTGCCTCAGAAACCGTATCATTGTCATTGACATCACGTGATGGATCGCCCGCGCCAGTCGTGTTTGATCGAGGTCACAATGTTTATAATGTATATGGTTTACATCAAGACACGGTTTATGCGCTATCGGCTTGTGCCGATAGGCGGCAAGCATGTGCATGGGTTGCGGCTTCTGATGATTCTCCGTCTTTAAGAATTGAACTATCTGACATTCATACAATTTCAGGTCGAATTGAGTCTTTTAGGATGGCAGAGGTTCGTAAGGGGGCACTGTGTGTCAGATTGTCGGGATGTGGAGTTGATCGATTTGTGACACCATCGGAAAACGGCGAGTTTGAGTTTAGCGGCATACCCGAGGGAACATATCGCATTGACGTGTGTGAAACTGGATGGGGCTATGATGGTGGAGGCATGATTTCTGTTGCCCAAGATATAAGTGATATCGTTCTTGTTCCGTTCCCTGCCAATTCTACGCTTGCAGGCAGGTTAGATTGCTCAACTGGCACATCTGATTTGACTGTTGAATTAGTTGCAGGAACAGGTTGTTCGATGCAAACAGTGACAACTGATGCTGGAATGTTCTCGTTCTCTCGTGTTCCTACTGGCCCTGTTCTGTTGTTCGCATATCGTGGCGACGATTGCGTGTGGTGGACAAATGTCATTCACGAGACATCAGAAGCAATCGATCTCGGCTCCATTTCGATTGGTACTGTGCCAAACAAGACGGGGCGACTTGTCGCTGCAAAAGGTGTTTTGCGGTCATCTGTTGAATGGGACTGGTTCGATAGGTGGTTCGAATCAGAGGCTAGAATGAAGTCTTATGAACTTTACGATGAAGCGCAGTCGTTTTGGCGGCAACATCGCCCTGCGGAACCTCCATCCGAATACAGATGTGCGTACAATATGTCGGTATATGCCTTGGATCAATGGGATCGTCAAGATTTTGGCGACAAACTAAACAAATTTGGGAATCTTTCCTTGCAATGTTCACGCATGAAAACAACGGCATATGCATTTAAGTCTATTCACGATGGCGCGCAGCTTTTTGGCGATTTTTACGCCATAATTTGCGGAGATGCATATAAGGGTTCAAAAGTAGCTATTGCGGGATTTAAAGTTGCAGATGTCGGTTCAAGTATTGCGCTTACAGCGGCTGAGGTGAAGATTCTTGAGGGATTGAAAGAGGATGTTTCCTCTATCGATAAAATTCTTTCTGGCATAAGTTGGTCTAGTAAATATGCAGATTTATTTGAATCCTCTAGAAAATTGGCAAGAGCCTTGAATAAGACTAGAGGAAGGATCTCAAATTTGTCGCATGGAATTACAGATAAAATAAAATTCGTTTCTAATGTTAACTTAATCCTTTCTTTGGTTTCAGATGTTGTTGAGTTGTGGAATACAGCTCTTAAACTGGGTGAATCGTATGCCGACTATAAAATTGCCGCAGAAAAGATGCGGAATGAATATCCCAAATTTAAGGCAGAATTTGAAGAATACAAGGCAACAGTTCGTGACTCGTGGGGCAGATACCATGAATGTGACACAAAGCAGCCTTTATGGATTCCACCTTTGGATAAGCGAGAACCCGACATGCGCCGTTCTTCCGACCCCAATGAGATGGCAGGGCCTATTGGCAAGGGCGATCCGGAGACGGAGCGGTTCGTGGAGCCGGGCGAATGGATGACGTATACCGTCTACTTCGAAAACAAGTCCGACGCCACGGCGGCGGCGCAGGAGGTGTTTGTCGAGAATCAGCTGAGCGAATATCTCGACTGGTCGACGTTCGAGATGGGCGAAATCGCCTTCAACAACCAGATTGACCTTGGCTTGAGCGGCAAGCGGAGCGGTACGAGCGAAGCGACGATGAAGGGAACGAACTTCCTCGTGCGCACCGAGCTGACGCTGGATGAGGGCTCCGGCAAGGCGGCCTGGTATCTGCGCATCGTCGATCCAACGACGCCGACGGGCTGGCCGGACGACGTCGTGGCCGGATTCCTGCCGCCCAATGACGAGACTTTCCGTGGCGAGGGGCATCTCACCTACCGCGTGAAAGTGCGCGAGGACGCGCCCGTGGGCGCGCGCATCGACGCTGCGGCGACCATCGTCTTCGACTACAACGACCCCATCCCGACCGATCCGGCCTGGTGGAACACGGTGGGCGCGCCCGGCGCGGCGTTCGACGCGAGCGAAAAAGCGGTGGAGGAGGGCGGCGCGCTGAGGCTCGCGGTCTCCGGCGGCAGTCTGGACAACGCCTCGAAGCTCAAGGTCCATCTCGCCTACCAGACGGCGGCGGCCGCGGATCTCGACCTCGCGCGGGGCACGATCGACGGCGTGGCGCCGAAGGGCGGCCTGAAGTTCCCCCTGGAGCTCGCGTGGGCGAAGGGCGACCTTGAGCCGAGGACGCTCGTGATCCCCATGAAGACGGACAAGGCGGTCGAGGACGACGAGACGCTCGTCCTCCAGCTCGCGGCGGCGCAGGGCGTGTCGATCGCCGAGCCCGCCGCGTGCGTGGTGACCATCCGCGACGCCAACGCCGCCGCCGACTACGCCGCGAAGCAGGCGAAGGAAGTCGTCAAGACGAAGAAGGGCGTCGTGACCAACGCGGTGAAGGTCGCCTGCGTGGCGCGCGACGGGTCGGGCGCGGCGTGCGGCTACACGACCGGACAGGGCCAATACAGCACGGGCGGCAAGGCGACCCTCAAGGCGACGGCGCGTCCCGGGTGGGAGTTCGCGGGTTGGGGCGAGGTCACCGAAGGCGTCACCAACATTGTGGGCGACAAGACGAGCCTGAATGTGACGGTCACGAACGACGCCGAGATCGTCGCGGTGTTCGGGCGCATCCCGTATGTGGCGGGCCTGTGCGACCCCGCCGACGGCGGCAAGGTGACGGGCGGCGGCTACTGCCCGGCGGGCAGGAAGGTGACGCTGAAGGCGACGCCGAACAGGAACTTCGCGTTCGAGGGCTGGTATACGAACGGCGTCCGGGTCGCGGGCACGCCGTCCCTCGTCATCGACCGTGGCGCAAAGCCGGCGGCGGACACGAAGACGCAGACGGTCCTGACCGGCGTCGGCGGGACGACGACCTTCCACGCGAGGTTCAGGGGCGATCCGGAGGTGTTCGTCTATCAGGTCGCCGAAGACGGCGCCGAGGCCCCCGGCAAGGTGACGGGCGCGGGCCGATACGCCCCCGGCCAGAAGGTCTCGCTCAAGGCCGCGGCGAACAAGGGCTACGTCTTCCGCGGCTGGTACGCCGGCACGTTCGCCGATCCGCTCGCGGCGGAGCCGTTCAGCCCGAGCGCGG
>JBJEWG010000173.1:0-2099 GCA_051884935.1 Kiritimatiellia bacterium
AAGATTGAAGATTGCTGATTGAAGATTAGGGGCGACGCCTCAATCAACTACGCATTAAATAACGGGTGTTGCTTCAAATGCGTCGCCCCTGGAGATTCCTGGCGGGCGCATCTCCGTTTCCGGCCTCCCGGCTTTTCACTGAATTCCCCAAACCATCGTTTCCGAGGGGGGGAATTCAAGCGGCGGGAGGCGCGATCGCCCAGTCTAGTTCCTCGTTCATGTGCCAGACGTAGGCTCGGAGGATGGCGGCAAAACCCTTACGGCTCCAGAATTGCCCCCGACGCTTGAGCCGGTTCTGGAATTGGCCGCAGAGCGATTCGACCGCTCCGCTTCCGATGGGCACGCCCTCCCGCCTGCGCTTCCCGTAGTCCATGTGCCCCTTGTGTTTCTCGAAGTAGTTGATCTCCCGCTCCGCCACCTTCCGGCCTTCGGCGGACGGCTCCGCCACCTTGAGCATCTCGGCGAGCGTTCCGGCGAGTTTCGCGCCCCCTTCCTTCTTAATCCGCTTCCGTTCCGCCTCCAGCCAGGCGTCCCGTTCGGTCTTGTCAGGAATCAGTTCCGCCGCCACCGTTCCGAGATGCTCCATGGCGTGGTAGTAGTCCAGCGTTCCCTCCGCGACCGCCTTGAAGCGGTATTCGTACAGGTTCCACAGATACGCCCCGCCGTCCGAAAAGTAATACACGGCTTTAGCCTCGTACAGGCCCATCCGGATCGCCGCGCGCTCGACGGCCTCCCCGAAGCTCTCCGGTCCGGCATCGGCCGGGACCGCCACCACGTGCCGCGTCAGCAGCGCATGGCGCCCCCTGCCGCCTCCAACCACGTGCGAGAGCTTGAAGAGCACCGCGCTCTTGATGTCCTTCCATTCGACCCGCTCCTCCGCCAGTGCCTTCTTCCGTCCCCACTTCGGCCCCCTATGCCGGGCATTCCATCCGTCCGCCATGACGATCAGCACGTCCTCCGGCCCGGCCGCACCCGCGCACCGCGCAGGAAGCCGCTCCTCAAGACACCGGTCGCCGACCGACCGGATCGTGTCCATCACCTTGTCGTCGCTGATCGAAACACCCCAGTCGGCGCATAGCCTCGCGGCCTTCTCGAAGGATCCGGCCTCCAGCCCCTGGTTCGTCACGTTGCGCACGAGCATCGGCGTCATGGCGCATCGCTCCCCTCCGAAGAAGGCCTCGCGCACGGGCGTCAGGCTTCTCCGCTCCTTCTTTGAGTATCCCGAGAGCACGTTCAGACGCAGGGTTCCGAAGACCGACCGGACCAGCATTTGCGTGCGCTCTCGGTGCGTCAGCTTCGCTCCCGCCGCGTCGACGGCCGGCACGGCGTCGGCTTGTTCCTGCATCCACCGCTCCAGTTCGAGGCGCGCCGCCTCGAAGTGCTTCCTCAGTAGGGTCTCCTCCATCTCTAGGATTTCATGTCCGTTCATTGTTTTGCTCCCGGGGGTTGACATTGTAGCATTCAAATGCTAGACTTCCGCATTCTACAGGAGAACACCCCGACATGCAAGCAAAAAAAGAGTCCCTCGCGGAGGCCAAAATCCGCGCCCTCAAGGACCGAATCGTCCGTCTCGGGCCCATGCGCCCGGGCCTACTTACGACACAGTTCAAGGATCCCGCCCGCAGGCGCGGGGCCTATCACCAGATTAGCTACACCTTCCAGAAAAGGAGCCGCTCGGACTACGTCCGCCCGGAGGACCTGCCGCGGATCCGAGCGGAGCTAAGGAACTACGCTCAGTTCAAGGCACTCTGTGAGAAGCTCGTCGCCGAGTCCCTGGCCTTGTCGAAGCTACGCTCGGCCGCTTCAAAGGACAAACCGCGCCCGCCTTCCGCCTGAGCCCGCCCCCGGAAAACATTCCCCTTGGGAGGTTCAGGGGGCAGGGGGATGGCCGGAAACGGAGATGCGCCCTGCTCCATCGCTCGCCGCCATCCCGCCCCCTTCGCCACACATCCCACGCCACATGGCTCGATGCCCGGATTTGCATCCTGCACCCTCTGAGCGTTTTGCTCGCCGCAGTCCCGTCCGCGACTTATGCGCGGCAGGTGCGCGCACCCCATCTCCCGTTGCGCGCCCCATCTAGCGCCAAGTCCGGTTTCATG
>JBJEWG010000174.1:0-10856 GCA_051884935.1 Kiritimatiellia bacterium
CACCGTCCGCTGCCCCCGCCGCGCCAGCCCATCGACGCACCGCGCGAAGAACGCGCGACGCTCCCGAGCCTCCTTCGGAACGCTCACGGGCCGCCAACGCGCGAAGAACGTCCCCTCCCGCTCCTCCAGTCCCGGCAGATAGCGCCCCGCCGCGACTTCGGCGGCGGCGGCGCGGAAGAGTTCAGCGGCCTTCAGCACGCTCGGCGAGAGGAACACGCCCCGCTTGAACCGCCGCCCCCGCACGTCCGAGAGGAACATCAGCAGATTCGGCGTCGAGGGGTGGAGCCGGTCGTCCGCACAGGCGTCGAACCCGTCCGCCTCCTTATACCAGAACACCTCCCGCGCGGCGTCGAGCAGCGCCTCGCCTGCAAGCGCCCGCGCCGCCTCGCCCGTCGCCGAAGACGCCTCGGCGCGGAACGCGGCGCCCCCCGCCGTGTCGATATCGAGATGCAGCTCGATCATGTTAGGCCGGGTACGCGGCGGCACAGGCCGTGCGCAGGGCGGCCACCGCCGACACCATCTCCACCTGCCTGAAGAGATAGCTGCCGGCCACGAACTGGTTCGCGCCCGCCCGCGCGGCCTGCACGGCCGTCTCGGCGTTCACGCCGCCATCCACCATCACGTCGAGTCGCGGCGCCTGCGCCCGCACGGCGGCGATCTTCGGCAGACACGCCGGAATGAAGGCCTGCCCGCCGTACCCCGGATGCACCGTCATCACAAGCAGCTCGTCGCATTCCCCCAGATAGGGGAACACCTTCTCGACGGGCGTCTCGGGATTGAGCACGAGTCCGCGTCGAAGCCCCAGCGCACGGATGCGCGCCAGTTCGGCGTGGACGTCGCAGTCCGCCTCGATATGAATCTGAATCGTCTGCGCGCCCGCCTTCGCAAAGGGTTCAAGGTAGAGGTCGGGCCGCGTCATCATCAAGTGGACGTTGCGGTAGAGCGTCGGCTCCACACGCCGCGCCAGCGCCACCACGTCCGGCCCGAACGACAGATTCCGCACGAAATGCGCATCCATCACGTCGATGTGCAGCGCGTCGGCCCCCGACCGCGCCACGCGGGAAATCTCCTGCGCCAGCACGCCGAAGTCGGCCGCGAGCAGAGAAGGAAGCACCTGAAAGTCCATGGGCGTAGTATAGCACAATTCACCAGGCGGCGATGCGTTCGCCGCACCGCACGCGGGTCTCAAGCCCCTCCGCGGAGTTCTTCACGAGGTCGGCGTCGAAGGCGACCGCCCCCGCCCGCGCGATGAAGATCACCGTCGAGCCGCCGAACTTGAAGTACCCCTTCTCGTCGCCCTTCGCGTGCCGCTCGCCCGAATAGGTCTGGACGATCGTTCCCACGCCAAAGGCCCCCACATCGACGAGCCAGAAGTCGCCGAACGCCGCGCGGCACTTCAGAATCTGCCGCTCGTTCTCCGCATAGAGGTCCGGGCATCGCGCAAGCGCGATCGGGTTCACCGAGTGGTAGAGCCCCGGCACCACGCGCGCGGGCCCCTCCGTCGTGCAGTCGCAGGGGAAGTGGAAGCGGTGGTAGTCGACCGGCGCGAGACGGATGACCGCAATGTCGTAGCGCCCCACCGGCGCCCCTTCGTCGAAGACCGCGCGCAGCGAGCGCGTCGCGCCCTTGAGGGGGAACGGCGTATCGGCGTCCGCATTCAGATACAGCATCAGCCGCCCGTCCGCAGGGCTCACGAGGCCCTCGCCGATCGGGCGCACCCCCGGCTTGAGGCGCCGCGTGAAGAATGCGTTGAACGACTCGTACTCGCCAATCGGCTTCTCGGCCTCCTCCGGCAGACAGCCCGGAATCGCGGCCAGGGACGCAATCGCCTTCTTCGAGCGCGGCGAGTCGTAGCGCCGCCCCATGAACGCGGAGACCACCCGCGAGCCGAAGAGAACCGTCCACAGCGTGCGCCCCAGCAGCGTCTCGTAGGCGAACCGCAGCGCCCGATCCCCCATCACCGACTCGACGATCCTCTTCCCGCTCGCGCGGTCCACATATTCAATCTGCTTCGACATCACCGTTGTCCCTTATTGGAGAAGGTCCCTGAACGAGGCGACCACGAGGTCCGCGCCCACGGCCTCGAACACCTCACGCGGGCTCGACGTCGTGAGCGCCACCACGCGCATCCCCGCCGCGCGCGCGGCCCGCACGCCCGCCGACGCATCCTCGAAGACAACGCAGTCCCTCGGCGCCACCCCGATTGCCTTCGCCGCCATCAGAAAGCAGTCCGGCTCCGGCTTCCCGCGCTCGTACTTCGAGGCATCGACGATCGCCGCGAACTCGCCCCGGATGCCCAGCCCGTCCATCACGAAGTCGATGTTCTGCGTGGGCGCCCCCGAGGCCACGGCGCAGACGACGCCCTCCCGGTGCGCCCGGTCGAGCAGTTCGCGAAGCCCGGGCGCCAGCGCGAGATGCGGCGCGTACGCCTCCCGGTAGAGCGTCTCCTTCTCAAGCTCCAGCCGCGCCAGCTCCGCGTCGCCGACCGGCCGCCCGAGCATCCGCTCCATGTAGTACCGATTCGTCGCGCCCGTCCAGCCGATGATCTCCTCGTCCGTCAGCTCGTGGCCGTGGCGGCGCGAGAACTCGTGCCAGGCCCGGGAATGGTAGGCGAGATTGTCCACCATCGTCCCGTCCATGTCGAATATGTAGGCCTTCGCCCCCTTCAATACGTCCTGTTTATCCATACGTCCTTGAAATCAGCTTCCCGCGCCGAACACCAGCGTCACCGCGAACGACAGGGTGTAGAGCACCCCGAACGCCAGCAATATCTTACCCGAATCCCTCTCCAGCCCCCGCCAGGGCGGGTTCGCCGGACACGCCCGGTACACGCCCGCCGCCGCGCGCAGCGTCCGCAGCGAGAGCGGCAGGCAGAAGAACGGCAGCAGAAACGCGCAGCTCGCCGCCTCCACGCCCGCCCCCGCCGCGACCCGCGCCCGCACGTTCAGCGCCACCAGCGCGAGACACACCGCGTACGGCGCCAGGTGGCACGCCCGATAATACCACAGCGCGCGGCGGGGCCCCAGCCACGACGCCAGCGTGACGATTCCCGCCGCGCGGTCCGTCGGGATGTCCCGCATGTCGTTCCCATGCAGAATCACCCCCACGAGCGCAGCCACCGGCAGCGTCAGAAAGAGGAGGAAGAGAAGGTCCAACGGCGAACGCAAAAGCGCCCCAACCTGCCCCGCCAGCTGCGGCTGCAAGAGCGCCAGCGCCACGAAGATCTCAAGCGGCCCCATCAGCACCGAGACGAACGGCACCCCCAGCCCGTGATACTTGAACTTGATTCCCGTCGAATAGTTCACGGACCCGAGACAGCCGATGAATCCCGCCGCCAGCAGCGCCCAGTTGAACCGCCACGCCCCCCCGTCGCGGTAGAAGCACAGCCCCACCCCCAGCGCCGAGGCCACGCCCGCACACGCCAGCGCCACCGCGAGGAGGCCCCGCATGGAGACGAGCCCGTCATGCACCTGCGGCGTCGTACGGATGGCCCCCGGCACGTCGTCCACCCCGCTGCGCTCGTCGCCCCACGTGTTGAGCAGATTCACCGTGGCCTGGAAGAGCACCCCCACCACGAGCCCGCCGGCCCAATGTCCCCACTTCCCGCCGAAGTCGGCAATCCCCGCCGCCACGAGGAACGGCACCAGCGTGGCCGTGTAGCTCCACGGTCGAAACAGAAAAAACCATGCCTTGACGACTTCCGCTTTCATAAGTTGCAGCACCCCCGGCGCCGACCCAAGCCGCGCCGCGAAGTCCGCATACTATATCAAACCCGCCCCACGCGGACAAGAACGCCGCTTCCAACCGGCGAATCGGGAGCCCGGCGCAACCGCGCCCCAAGGTCGTCATGGCAGGTAGGGCGAGGTGTCCTTCTTGAGCAGATCGCGCGTCACGTCGAATTCAAGGTTCGGGTCGTTCGGAGTCGGGTTGAACGCATATGCCCTGAACACGAACCGATCACGTATCTCAACCCTTCCGTATAGCTTGGAATAGTGGCACGAGACGAGATTGCCCTTCTCGTCAAACCGGCACCGCGTGCGGAGGACAAGACAGTCGTCCGCGTTGACGTCACAGACCTCCGAATACCGGGTTCGCTCCGCGTTCGAACTGGCCTCATAGCGGAACTGCGTCAGGAACACGGCATTGGTGTCCGCCTCGTAGCTTGAACGGAACTCGCTGTCCGTAAAGGCCTTGATCCTGTACGCACCATTCCCCCGTCCGCTGAAGAACAGCGCGGACTTCGTGCTGCGAGTCTTCTCGTCGTAGTCCTTCCTGATGTGGAAGTCGGCGACGCGCCCCTTCCCGAACGGCGCGACCAGTTCGCCCGCCATCATGTCAAAGCCATAGTCGCCATTGGCAGCGGGAAGCTTCACCGTCGTGCAGACCCCACAGGCAAACATCGGGATTGGGTTCTTGATTCTCCGCAGAACGACGGTCTCCTCCTTCTCATGCTCCGCGAGTTCCACCCAGAACAGATGATCCCTCTTCAGCCTATAACTCATTTTGTGAAATGGTGGGCTGTAGTATCCGTCTGCCGCCAGCCAATAGCGAAAACAATCCGTCACCGCGTCAAACTTCACCACGGCAACGCCATTGGTATCGGTCGTCGCCGTTACTCGTCGATAATCGTCCGGGTTCGCGTCTATACCGGCAAATATGTTCTTCAAAGCCTTGACGGTCACGGTGGCGTTCTTCACGGGGCCGCCATCTTCGTCACGGACATTGACCGTAAACACGACCGGTTGCGAACACCCGACCAGTGCCCAGACGGCCACTACCAGCATTACAAGTTTCATCATTGCTTTGACCTTTCTTTCATGTCGTTGAATATTTGATACGTCCAGGCGTATGGAGCTTTAATGATAAAACTGTGGGTCCAATCTCCACCACCAGTCTTTCTTTCCTGCATCTCCACATTGTCCAAATTAGGAATCGGGTTGCGCCCGGCGGCATAGGACTCCGCCGGGATCGCGTCGGCCAGCAGCCTGTTCCGCGCGACGAGGCTCGCGACGTGATTGGTCGTGCAGATTGACATGTCGTCGAACGCGCCGAAGAAGGGCAGCCTCTTCAGCTGCTCGTCGGTCAGCTGCATCGCCTGCTCCGGCGCCCGGTGCTCAAAGACGGGAATGAGATATGAACTGAGATATCGAACTTAACAAGTCCCATCGTTGGCTTTGTGTAATGCGTGACTGTAATCACGCCACTTGACGTTTTGAGAGATAGCATCTGAAACCTCTAGAAGAAACCAATTCTTCGGGCAACCGCATAGCTGGAGTCACCCATTTAACGAATTCTTTCTGGGACTGTGACAATCCATTACGCAATAGAACCTTGCCGTCTACATTGAAAGAAATTACATTGGCATCGAACATCTTATGATGATTCTCACAAAGCCAAAGGCCATTCTCTCCATCAAGAGCGTACTTCAGTTTTTTATCGAGAGATAATCCCGGTGTATGCTTTATCTGCGAAATACCCCAAATATGTGCGCCCTGAATGATTTCCGGTATATCGCACCTGCAAAGTGAACATTTCTTTCTACCACGCAACGCGAGCAGATTGTACATATATTGTGGCGAACGCAGAGAATCAGATTCGTTGAAATGGTTGATTTCCATCGTCATGTCCGTCGGAATCACCTTTATACGTCCACCTCCAACGATATCTAACGCCTGTAAACTTCGCTCCGGCAATTGCCTTAGGCCACCTTCACAGATTTGATACATATCGATGTTTTCATCCGTAAGTCGTGACAACGCCATCCCGAGAAGAGTTGATTCATATTTGTTCGCGCCATAGGTTTTAGCGTATATCTGAACAGACCTGTCTTCGCCAATGGTGATATACGAAGAATTATTACCGCCGTTCCGTGAACGATTGGCATCTCGCGTCAACGACAAATCCGAAATGGAATTGAAAGCAACTACCGGGCTTGCCAAAAATGAATCCGCATTCAGAAACACAATGCCCATTGTCCGCATAAGACGATACATGAACAAGAAATACGCGCTCTCGTAGTTACCGACAGTGGGGAGAAAATAGAAGTAGAGGTTACCTGTACCATACGTCTCTATGGCCCATGTATTCAATGCGCTTGGAACGCTTTGGAAACTGTAATTACGCCCCTGTCCCGCTTCAGTCTCCGAGAAGGTGACAAAATAACTCTTGCCCTCATACCGCAATTCGGCAAGGCGGCCTTTGTTATAGCCGTCATTGTCAAAGGCAACGGAATAATCTCGCCTCCCCGTCAACCGAAAACATACATCTCTTAGAATGGCGGACTGAAGTAAGTCTTGATAGGTACAATCACGTTTTTGAAAACGATTCTTTATGATGAAATGCGGCCTATTCATAATTCTTCACCAAGATTTCCTTTCTGCGCCCGTAACGCCCTTGCGCTGAATCTACGTGGACAACCTTATAGCGACACTGCGAAAGCCATTGTGCAAGATTCTCATTTTCTCCTTTTTCACTACCCTCTACGTACGAGAACAAGAACATAACTCCCTTGGCATCAAGTGCGTCCATATATGAGAACAATGCGTTCTCATGCGTCTGCGTCCAACCACCAAACCCGCGCTTACCGTCATTGTACGAGCCGCATGTAAGCATATACGGAGGATCAAGATACGCAAAATCGCCGCTCTTCAATACTTGAAGCGTTTGAGTAAAATCATCCTGCATGAATGTACAGTACTGCTCTTTCAAATGTCGTGCAAAACTAATAAACTTAGCAAGCACGCAGTCGTTGAACCATCTGTTACCGGGCGGGTTGTTGAAGTCGTGGTCGGAATTGAAGCGTATCTGCTGCTGGAATCCATACAAGATAAGCGTGTAAAGAAGCACGATGTCTCTTTTCGTCATAGGACGAGAATTGTAGTATTTTCGTGCCGTGATATACGCTTCTTGATTACCCGGCTCCAATCCAAACTTTTGGATATACTTTCTTATTGCCATCAAGTATGCGTATGTATCGGTATTGCGGAAGGATTGTATCAGCCGCATTACAAAGAAGTTGCAGTCATTGTAGAATATATGCCTAGCGGGAATATTCGCTCCCGCATTAAATCCGCCACCGAACACATCCATCAGCGTATCGATGTTTTCCGGCAGATTAGCTCGAATGTCCGGCATCATTTTCGCCTTACTGCCAACATAATTCAGAGGCGCCTCATACACGACTTCGTTCGCAGGTTTCCTTTCCACAAAAAAGAGATATTCAAAATGGCGTTCGTCTTCTTTCGCCTTCCAGTTCAGATACTGCTTGTACTCGATCTTTTCACAAACCAGCGTCTCAGGCTTTCCATATCGTTTCAATACCGCTTCTATGTAGTCTCTTGAAAGTATACCGTCGTTGGAATAACTCATCACCACGTAGCGCGCCTTGGTCTTTGCGACGATTCTATCGAGGAGTATGTGCACCTTATACTCTTTCGACCAGTCAGAACGATATGGGGCGGTAGGTCGAGATCCTGTGATGCGGCTTATCTTTGGTTGATCTGCAAGAACCAGCGTTTCAAGAATATGATACTGCGTTCCATATTGATTCTGCGTGTATGGAGGGTCTATATATAGGATATCGCACGGAACTTCTTCAATCATATCCTCGATCCTGCCACACCGATGCTTTATGCCCAGATTTGGCGACATCAATGCTCCAACCTTCTGAAATACTATTGGCTTCAATGCCCTTGCATCCCATTTCTTAAGGAACGCTCCATATACGCCAGCTGTATTTGATACGCTTGAAACAGATTCTATCAAAGATGCCAACAACACGGCGTACTCGTCTTCATCAATCAATGCCTTGTGCCGCCACTCCTCAATCTGCCAACGGAAATAATCAATCCTTCCAGCATTCTCCGCCGTGAAATACATCCGATTTGAACCACCAGGAGAATAGTTCTTGTAAAAGAATCCGCGCCGAATCGTCTTGTTGGCGTTAAAATACACGAACGGGTCAATGCCCAATGTCTTGAAACTGCACTCGAAAGACTTTACCCGTCCTTTCGTGAAAAGAACACTCCAAGTCATTACATCATTGACAACCAAGGCAAAAGAGTCTTTCAATGCGTCTGACACAGACCCTGATCCACAAAAGGCGTCAAAAAAAGACAATCCCCGCCCAAGCACCCCCTTTGAATGAAGCAGCTCCCGAATCCTATCTGCTATAGACTCTTTATTTCCTAAAAACCTCATTCGTAAAGTTCCTATCTATACGGCGGCTTTTAAGCATTATACGCCTTGAAAGCAACTCGCGCCTTTCCCTTGCTCATTATGTCCCGAAATCGTCGAAGTATTATATCATAAACAGACATCGGGGACGGCCCATCCGTCCGCACTCCGTACACGAGGTCACATTCGAATAAGACGCCCACGCGACAAATCGGAAAGACCACCTAACCCAGCGGAACCAGCTGGGCAGGAGAACCGAATCGTGTGGACGGATGAAGAGCGAGCCGTCCGGGAACTCAGCGGATGAACACCGTCGTGCCGAGCGAGACGGAGACCTTCAGCAGCCCGCCCTCCAGCGTGAGGTGCACGAACAGGAGCTCCCACGGACAAGCGTGGACGATATCGAAGGCCGTCCACCTCCCGCCGACGTTCCATCATGCCAGTACCGACGGAACAGGAAACCTCCTAGGCGATCCTAAGTTCCACTCGGCAGTGGAGGAAATTCTACTGCCGAGCGGAATTTTCTCCACTGCCCAGTAGAATCCGCAGCCTCCGAGACGACTCCGACTTCCCTCCGAGGCGAAAATACGTTCTCGCCGAGGTGAAACGTCCGCCCTCTCTCGGCGAAACCGCGTGTCTTCCCGCGTGCGCCCGGGCGCGGGATTTATGGTAAACTATGCGGCTTGAAGGATTTGACGCAATGAACAACAGGATAGTCTACTTCGACAACAACGCCACGACCCAGGTCGCGCCGGAGGTGCGCGACGCGATGATGCCCTTCTTCGGCGAACTCTACGGCAACCCCTCCTCCATGCACTTCTTCGGCGGGCAGGTGGCGACGTATCTGACGAAGGCGCGCGAGGAAGTCGCCGCGTTCCTGAACTGCGAGCCGGACGAAGTCTACTTCACCTCCTGCGCGACGGAGAGCGACAACGCCGCCATCCGCGGCACGGCCGACTGGTACGGCAAGTCGATGAAGATGATCACGACCGCCGTCGAACACCCCGCCGTCCTCCAGTCGGCCCGCCGCCTCAAGGCGATGGGCCACGAGGAGGTGGAGCTGCCCGTGGACCACGCGGGGCAGATCGACCTCGACCAGCTGCGCGCCGCCCTCAAGGGCACGAAGAACGCCCTCGTCTCCGTGATGTGGGCGAACAACGAGACCGGCGTCGTCCTCCCCATCCGCGAGATCGCCGAGATCGCCAAGGAGTGCGGCGCCACGATGCATACGGACGCCGTGCAGGTGGCGGGCAAGGTGCCGATCGACGTGAAGAAGGTGCCCGTCGACATGCTCTCGATCTCCGGGCACAAGTTCCACGCGCCCAAGGGCATCGGCGTCTTCTACCTGCGGCGCGGCACGAAGATCAAGCCGTTCATGCTCGGCGGCCACCAGGAAAGCGGCCGCCGCGCCGGCACGGAGAACGTCCCCTACATCGTCGGCCTCGCGAAGGCCTGCGAGCTCGCGACGGCCCACATGGCGGACGAGGCGCGCGCCCTCGCGCCCCTGCGCGACAAGCTCGAAGCCGGCATCCTCGCCGCCTGCCCCAACGTGCGCGTGAACGGCGACCGCGCCCATCGCCTGCCCAACACCCTGAACGTCTCCTTTGAATACGTCGAGGGCGAGGCCATCGCCTACCACCTCTCGGACGTTGGCATCTGCATCTCGACGGGCTCCGCCTGCGCCTCCGGCTCGCTCGACCCCTCGCACGTCATCCGCGCCATGGGCGTGCCCTTCATCGCCGTCCACGGCTCCGTCCGCTTCTCCCTCTCGCGCTACAACACGATGGACGAGGTGGACTACGTGCTGGAGAAGCTGCCGCCGATCATCAAGAACCTGCGCGACCTCTCGCCGTTCGGGCCAGACAAGGACCCGACGACGTTCAAGTAGCTCGCGGCTACTTCTTCACCGCCCGCATCGCCTCCAGCAGCTTCGCGCGGTACGGCGCGGAATCGTCCATCGCGCCGCCCGGCTGCACCTCGCCCCAGAGCTTCACCGTGCGGTTCGTCGTCCCGCCGCCCGTCGCCAACCAGAAGCCATCCGCCGCCGGGCCGGCGTCGATCGTCGTGAGCGTGTTGGCGTCCGCCGTGAACTTGGCGCACTTCGCGTCGTGCCACGCGCCCTCCGAGAAGGCCCACAGGCGGCTGAACTGCGCGGCGCGCACCGCCTCCTTGCTCTTCACGTTCCGCAGGAAGTCCTCCAGGAACGAATAGGGCCCGCGCAGGGTCGCCCGCTCGCCGCCGACGAGCGTGGAGAACGTGGCCATGCGGAACCAGGCGCCCTCCTTCCACAGCCAGCACGTGTAGGCCGTGCGGAACTTGCCGTCCGGCTCGCACGCCACCGCCATGCGCACGGGCTCGCCGAGCTTCCAAGGGAAGTCCATCATCGACTGCCCGCCCGTGCCCTCGCCGCCGAAGCGCCGAATCCGCACGCCCTCGCCGTGGTAGAGCTCCTTCGTGCGCCGCTCCTCGGCCACGGCGTCCGGGTGCGCGCCGAAGTCGAACGGGTCGCCGGGCTCCCACACCGAGAAGATGGCCACGTGGTTTCCGTTCGCGAGCTCCTGCACGCCCGCGTAGCCGCCGCTGAACCCCAGCAGGCACATGTACGAGGCGCGGTGGAAGCGCAGCGCCGTCGCCTCGATGTAGAATATCTGCGCCGGCTTCCCCCACTGCCGATACCCCAG
>JBJEWG010000175.1:0-10813 GCA_051884935.1 Kiritimatiellia bacterium
GCCCGTTCCACAGGCACTCGTGCGCCGTGAAGTCGGGCGCGCCGCGGGCGAAGCCGGGGGCGTCCTGCGCGGGGAAGGTGAGGCCCTTCGGCGCGGCGAATCCGTTCTTCGCATCGACCAGCGCCGACCAGGCCACGTCGTAGCCCGCGTCCAGCGGCAGCCCGAAGTAGAACGGCGCGTAGCCATGCAGTTCCCGCACGGTATCCTGCTCGCCGTTGACGCCGAGCGAGACGAAGAAGCCGCGCGCGGGGTTCCACAGCCTGGCCCGGATGTTCGCGGCCAGCGTCTCGGCCTTGCCCTGGAAGCGCGCGCGCAGCGCAGCGTCGCCCGTCCGCGCCGCCAGTTCGGCGATGGCGCTCGCCTCGGCCCACATGGCCGCGTTGACCATGGGGCGGGCGCCGTCCAGCGACAGCGCGAACTCGCTGCCCTCACGGTCGCCGACGTAATCGAAGAGGCCCCGCTCGGCGCGGAAGCCGGTCTTGATCGTGGGGCCATTGTAGGAGCGCGTGTTCGGCACGTCCCGCAGGCTGAGGCCCCTCACGTTCCAACCCGCCTCCCAGGTCTCGTAGTTGCGGACGAAGTCCGGCAGCAGGTCGCGGGCCTGCTTGAAGTCGCCCGTCACCTTCGCCCGCTCCAGCGTCGCCCAGGCCGGCCAGCAGAGGTAGCCCCTCGCCCCGCTGATCCAGCCCTCCTTGAGCATGAAGCGCGTGTAGTCGTCCAGATAGGCCGGGTCGCGCAGCCAGCGCCCCTCGCGCAGATGATGCCCGAGCGGACAGGAGATCGTGTTGTTCTTGCCGGCCCAGCCGACGTTCGGCACGAACTCGGTCACCACCCAGCCCTGATCCGTCTTACGCAGATGCTTGCGATACGTCCACCAACGAAAGTAGTACGTCCGCTCGATCTCCTCATCGGGACACTCGAAGAGCGGAATCTGGCGACCGATCGTCGCCAGGGCGCGATCGTTGGGAATGGTGTTGCGGTAGAGCTCCTCGTCGTCGGCGTTGAAGCGGTCGAAGCTGCGGCGGACGAGTTCCATGTTCAGCACGCGGTGATAGAGGCCCTCCACCGGTTCGTTGTTCCCGGCCTGTGCCGCCGCACACGCTGCGGCCGCGCACAGGGCCACCAGTCCATACATCAGTCTTGCCTTCATTCTGCATTTTCCTTTCATCAGGAGTTGCTCCACATCCCACCACCGGCGGCGGTCCTATTTCACGATGACGACGCTGGTGCCGACGTCGCACATCCGCCGCAGCCGCACCGCGTTCCAGTTCGCGAGGCGGAAGCAACCGTGCGACTCGGCCCGACCGATCTGCTCGGGGGACGGCGTGCCGTGAATGCCGTAGGTCGGCAGCGTGAGGCCGATCCACGAGGTCCCCACGGGATTGTTCGGCCCCGGCGGATAGATGAAGCGTTCGATGCGGCCCCCCGCCCCCACCCGCTCCGAGGTGTGGGTGTAGTTCGGCTCCGGCACAATCGCCTTCACCTGAATCTCGCCCACGGGCGGCAGCTTGTCCTTGCTCGCGGCGATGGAGCACGGGAAGAGGCCGATCAGCTTCTTCTTCGCGTCGAACACCGTGATCTCCCTGCGCGAGAGGGAGATGTGCAGCACGTCCGCCTCGCCGTCGGGGCGCTTTGGGTTCGCGGGGACGCGGCGCGGGCGCACGTCCGGCAGCGTCACCACCGATCCCACGGGGGGATTCGGCCAGGCGAGCCCCGGGTTGAGACGTTCCAGCATCCGCTCCGAAAGATGCCCGCGCTCGGCGTACATCTCGCGGATCGTCTGGTAGCCCATCTTCGCGAGCTTGGCCTTCTCTGCCGGCTGCGCCGGAATCGAAACGAGCGCGGCGTGTTCGGCGGCGGTCACGGTCTCCGTCCGGAAGAGGTCCGTCTCGTTCGGGAAGAACGTCTCCCACGCCTTCGCCTCGTGCGCCGTCGGGTAGGGTCTGCCGTTGACCGCGCACCAGGTCGCCAGCGCCACCTGTGTCTTGTGTCCGCAGGAGCCGTCCAGCGTGTTGCAGGAGAGGCCCCTCCGGTCCAGACAGATCTGCAGGGCGAGGATGCGCCCCAGCTCGGGGCCCCCCGCCGCGTTCAGCCGCCGGATCGGATCCGGGAGCGTGGCCGCCCCCGCCGCGCAGAACGCCGCGCAGCAGAGGAGGAACGCGCACGTGCGGAGGCGGGGCATCAGATTTTCGCGAGGGCCTGCTTGAGATCGGCGATGAGATCGTCGGGGTCTTCGAGGCCCACCGAGAAGCGGATGAGGTCCGGCGGGATGCCGGCGGCCTTGAGCTGCTCGTCCGTGAGCTGGCGGTGCGTGTGGGAGGCCGGGTGGAGCACGCAGCTCCAGGCGTCGGCAACGTGCGTGACGATGCCGATCAGCTTCAGCGCGTCCATGAACTTGATGGACTTCTCGCGGCCGCCCTTGATGCCGAACGTCATCACGCCGCAGGGGCTGTTGCCCTTGAACTGCTTCTTCACCAGCTTGTGGTACGGCGAATCCGGCAGGCCCGCGAAGTTGACCCACGCGACCTTCTTCTGGGTCTTGAGCCACTTGGCGATCTTGAGCGCCGACTCCGCATGGCGCCGGATGCGCACGTGGAGCGACTCCAGACCGAGGTTCAGGAGGTAGGCGTTGAACGGCGAGGCGATCGACCCGAAGTCGCGCATCAGCTGCGCCGTGCACTTCACGATGAACGCCTGCTTGCCGAAGTTCTTCACGTAGGAAAGGCCGTGGTAGGAGGGGTCCGGGGCGACGAGGCCCGCGAAACGCTCCGGGTACTTCGACCAGTCGAAGTTGCCGCTATCGACGATGCAGCCGCCGACCTGCGCGGAGTGGCCATCCATGTACTTCGTTGTGGCGTGCGTGACGATGTCGCAGCCGAAGTCGAACGGGCGACAGAGAACCGGGGTCGGGAACGTGTTGTCCATGATCAGCGGCACGCCGAACTTGTGCGCGGCCTTTGCGAACTTCGCGATGTCGAGCACCACGCCGCTCGGGTTCGCAACCGTCTCGCCGAAGACGCACTTCGTGCGGGGCCGGAACGCGCGCGCGATCTCCGCCGGCGTCGCGTTGGGATCCACGAACGTACACTCGATGCCGAGCTTCTTCATCGACACCGCCAGCAGGTTGAAGGTGCCGCCGTAGATCTGGGCGGACGCGACCACGTGGTCCCCCGCCTCGCAGAGGTTGAGGATCGCGAACGTGGAGGCCGCCTGCCCCGAGCTCGTGAGCATCGCGGCCACGCCGCCCTCAAGCGCGGCGATCTTCTTCGCGACCTGGTCGTTCGTGGGGTTCGCGAGGCGGGTGTAGAAGTAGCCGCTCGCTTTCAGATCGAAGAGGTCCGCCATCTGCTCGCTCGTCTCGTACTTGAACGTGGTCGAGGCGTAGATCGGCACCTGGCGCGGCTCGCCCCTCCCCGGCTGCCATCCGCCCTGGACGCACAGTGTGTCTACCGTCATCGTATTACCTTCTTTCTCTTGTGTGGTCAAATCGTGAATCGCCGAATCTCATGCGCGCACCGCGCCGTCGCCGGCGACGACGTACTTGTAGGTCGTCAGCTCCTCAAGCCCCATCGGGCCGCGCGCGTGCAGCTTGTCCGTCGAGATGCCGATCTCCGCGCCCATGCCGAACTCCCCGCCGTCGGTGAAGCGCGTGGAGGCATTGTGGTAGACGGCGGCGGAATCGACGAGGCGCAGGAAGCGCGCCGCACGGGCCGCGTCGCGCGTGACGATCGCATCCGAATGATGCGACCCGTAGGTGTTGATGTGCGCGATGGCCTCCTCCACGTCCATCACCACGCCCACGTTCAGATCGCGCGAGAGGAACTCCCGCCCCCAATCGATCTCCGTCTCGTGGAGCGTCACGCCCTTCTCCTTCGCCCAGGCCTCGACCCGCGGCATGAACGCGGCGGCCTCCTTCGCGTTCACGAGCAGACACTCGGCGGCGTTGCACGTGCCGGGGCGCTGCGTCTTCGCGTTGTCGAGAATCTTCAGGGCCATGTCGAGGTCCGCCCCCTCGTCCACGTAGATGTGGCACACGCCCTTGTAGTGCTTGAGCACGGGCACAAGCGCCGCCTCGCACATCGCGCGGATGAGGCGTTCGCCGCCGCGCGGAATCGCCACGTCCACATACTCGGGCATCCTCACCAGCTCGCGCACGCCCTCGTGGTCGGTCGTCCGCACCAACTGGACGGCATCGAGCAGCGCCGGCGGCCGCGTCGGCCCGCACCAGCGCGCGAGCCCCCTCTGCACGGCCTCCGCGAGCGCCACGTTCGAGCGAAGCGCCTCCTTGCCGCCGCGCAGGATGATCGCGTTCGACGTCTTGAAGCAGAGGGCCGCCGTATCGACGAAGACGTTGGGGCGCGACTCGAAGACGACGGCCACCACGCCAAGCGGCTCGCGCACCTTCGTGATGTGGATGCCGCTCGGCCGGTCGCGCTCCATCAGCACTTCGCCCACCGGATCGGGCAGCTGCGCCACGCACCTCACCCCGTCCACCATCGCCTGGAAGCGCGCGGGCGTGAGCGTCAGGCGGTCCAGCATCGCGGCGGAAAGCCCGCCCGCCTCCGCCGCAGCGACATCCTCCGCGTTCGCGGCGAGAATCTGCTCCCGCGCCGCCTCAAGCGCCTCCGCCACCGCGATCAGCGCGGCGTTCTTGTCACACGTCTCCAGCGTGCGGATCGCGTGCGCCGCGGCGCGCGCCTTCCGACCCAGGGTCCGAATCTCCTCGGCAACCGTCATCTTGCATTCTCCTTCGCAGGTTCCAAAACCGCTTCGACGACTTCGCAGGCGTCGTCCGCATGCGCCTTCACCACTTCCAGAAAGGCCGCCGTGGCCCCTTCCGGCGCGACGAGGCCCGCCTTCGGCGACCGCTTCGACAGTCGCACGTTCTGACACCAGAGCCCGTCCCCCGCCGGTTCGCCGTTCCCGTTCTCGAACCGCACGTGCACCCACACCGGCGCGCCGCCGCGCTTCAGCTTCACGGCGAAGCGGAGCCTTCGTCCGCCCAGCGGGATCGTGCAGCGCCGCCGCACCACCACGGGACCCAGCTCGGTCGGCGCCGCATCGCTCGCCACGGGGGCCGCCTCCTCCTCAACGGTCTCGATCCGAACGCCCGCCACATCCGCGCGCGGCGACACCGTCCTCACGAGCTTCACCGTGCACCACACGCCCGCCAAAGCGACGATCAACGCCCCCACCACGAGCGCGGGTCCGAAGTTTCGGCGTTCACCAACAACGACCACGGGCGCAGCAGCCCCGCGCGCAACAGCCTTCGGCGCGCCGCGCGCCTTCTTCTTGTTCTCGCCCCGGGGCTTGCCGAATCGCTCGGCCCCCCGCACCTCCGTCTGCGCCCGCTCTTCGGCGCGCGCGCGAATCCACGGTGATTCGTCGAGGCCCTGCCCGTTCATCTTCGCGCGGTATCCCTCCAGGTCGAACGGCAGCGAACGGAAGAAGACGGTGCACGACTGGTCGTCGTAGATGCAGTAGAAGCTGCGGCAGGCGCCACTGCGTGGATAACCCACGCTGCCGACGTTCACAAGGTAGCGCTTGCCCTCCTCCAGCACGAAGTCGCACGGCTCAAGGGCGTGGGGTTCCCCGCTCGGCCCCAGCACGAAAATGCCCGGTTTGTGGGTATGGCCAACGAAGAGCAGTTGTTCGGTTCGCGCCCGCCAGGAGGCCATCGCGTCGCGCGGCTCCAGAACGTAGTCGAAGCGCTCCGGGGCCGCGAAGTCGCCATGCGCGCACGCGAAGGCGCCACGGCTCCGCCCCTCGAACCCGGGGAACTCGCAGACGTGCGGCAGGTGCCCCAGCCAGTCGAGCGCCGTCGGCGAAAGCGCGGCGCGGTGACGCTCGACCGCGGCGGCGGCAAAGTCGGTGAAGTCCTCCAGCGGGTAGCGCCCCGAGGCCGCGTCGTCATGGTTGCCGGCCAGGCAGACGTGTGCCTTTCGGTAGAGGAGTTCGAGGGCCTGCACCGGTTCGGGCCCGTAGCCCAGCACGTCCCCAAGGCAGACGATCTTCTCGGCGCGCGCGTCGGCGGCGTCCACGAGCACCGCCCGGAGAGCGGTCTCGTTGGCGTGGACGTCGGAGAGGATCGCGTAGCGCACGGCGCGCCTCCGTCACAGGACGCAGCCTGGCACGAACGTGCCGACGTCGCGGCCCGCGAAGACGTGGGCCAGCACATGGGGCTGCGCGGCGTTCGCGATGACGACGTTCGCGCCGCTCCGCGCGGCGTTCTGAACGGCCTTGAGCTTCGAATCCATGCCGCCCTTCGACAGCGTCCCCTTCTCGCCCGGGTGCACGAGCCTCAGCGCGTCGCGCACCTTTCCGATCGCGGGAACGCGCCGCCCCTCCGCGTCGAACAGTCCATCGACGGTGGTGAGAAGGACGAGGGCGTCCGCATGCACGAGCTTCACGATCAGCGACGCCAGCCAGTCGTTGTCGCTGAACGCGAGGCCCCTCAGCTCCTCGTCCGCCACGATGTCGTTCTCGTTGATCACGGGCACGATGCCCGCGCGCACCAGATGGTCGAACGACCTGCGGAGGTTGGCCACGCGCCGCCGGTCGGCGAAATCGGAATGCGTGAGCAGCAGCTGCCCGATCTTCACGCCGCGTGCGGCGAAGAGCTTCTCGTACTCGGAGATGAAGCGCGCCTGGCCCACCGCCGCGCACATCTGCACGTCGGAGACCTCGGTGGGACGGGCCGTGAGGCCCAGCGCCTCGACGCCGGCGGCGACGGCCCCCGAACTCACGAAGAAGACCTCCATTCCCGCCTTGTGCAGCTCGCACACGCCATTGACGACGCGCCGGAGCGCAACGCCGTCCGGGCGGCCCGTCTTCTTCGCGATCGAATGCGTGCCCACCTTCACGACGACGCGGCGGGCATCACGCAGCACCGCGCGCTCCTTCAACAGATTGGTAACTTCGTTCATGGATGGATAGTATATCAAAACTTCCCTGCGCAAGATGGCAACAAGGCGACGCGCCTCCGCGCGTCGCCCTGTCGTTCAAGCGGTTTCCCGCCTCGATCAGGCACCGAGCTGGAGGCGCACGAAGCGCTTCACCATGATCGGCGCGCCCACCGTCTTGGAGACGCCTTCGAGGTACTTCTCGACCGAGAGGTCGCCGTCGGCCACGTAGTCCTGCTTGAGCAGGCAGATCTGCGTGCAGAACTTGGCGGCCATGCCCTTCTTGATGCCGACGAGCGCTTGCTCCGGCGGCAGCTTGCCCTTCTGCTCCTTGAGCGCGTTGAGCTTGATTTCGAGCTCGGCGTCGATCTCGGCCTGGGGCACGTCCTCGGGCTTGATGTACTTCGGGCTGTTCGCCGCGATCTGGAGGCACACCATGTGGGCCGCCTCGGCGAGCTCCGGCGCGTCGGCCTTGTCGCAGCCGAGCTCCACGAGCACGCCGATCTTGCCGCCCATGTGGATGTAGCCGCTGAGCACGCCCGCGCCTTCGAGCACGTAGCGCTCCTGACGGCGGATCTTCACGTTCTCGCCCGTCTTCGTGAGCAGCATCTTGTAGTCGTCGCCGAGCACCTCTTCGATGTTCTCGCCCTTGAGCGCGACCTTCGCCGCGTTCGCGCAGAACTCCTTGTAGGCGTCCGTGTTCGCCACGAAGTCGGTCTCGCAGTTGACCTCCGCGAGCGCCATGGACTTGCCGTCCTCGGCCGTGGCGAGGGCGATGATGCCCTGCTTGGACTCCTTGTCCACGCGCTTGGCGGCGACGGCGAGCCCCTTCTCGCGAAGGTACTTGATCGCCTCGTTCATGTCGCCGTTCGTGACGGTGAGCGCCTCCTTGCAGGCGCCCATGCCCGCGGCGGTGGCTTCGCGAAGTTCCTTGATCTGTGCAATCGTAATGGCCATTTCAAACCTCTTCTGATCGAGTGGATTATTCGGCGGCGGGCGCTTCGGCGGCCTTCACGGCGGCCTCGGCGGCGGCGACCTTCTCCTGACGCTTGGCGGCGAGCTCTTCCTTCGCCTTGGCCTCGGCGGCCTCCTTGGCGGCGCGCGCGGCCTGCTTCACGGCGTTCGCGACCGTGGTCTTCGACATCTTCGCGCGGGCGGCCTTCGCGGCCTCGTCGCCCTTGGCGGACGCGGCGGCGCGGCGCTCGGCGGCAGCCTTCTCGCGGCGCGCGGCGCGCTCGGCCTTCTCCTGCTCGTCGCGCTCGCGGCGCTCGGCGGCGCGCTTCTGCGCCTCCTCGGCGGCCTTGGCCGAATACTCGTCGTTGGCGGCCTTCACCACCTTCACGAGGCCCTCCACGATCAGCTCGATGCCGCGCACGGAGTCGTCGTTGCCGGGGATCACGTAGTCGATCGGGTCCGGGTTCGCGTTCGTATCCGTGATGGCGACGATTGGAATCTGGAGGCGGGAGGCCTCGCGCACGGCGTTGATCTCGCGGCAGACGTCCACGACGAAGATCGCGCCCGGCTTCTCGTCCATGTCGGCAATGCCCGTGAGGTTCTTTTCGAGCTTGGTGAGCTCGCGGCGGAGCATCGAGTTCTCCTGCTTGTGCTGGGAGAGCACGCCGTTGTTCTTCGCGCCGAACGCCTGGAGCGTCTTCATGCGCTTCACGCTGCTGCGGATCGTCTGCGCGTTCGTGAGCGTGCCGCCGAGCCAGCGCTCGGTCATGTAGAACTGGCCGCAGGCGTCGGCGGCCTGCTTGACGAGCTCCTGAGCCTGCTTCTTCGTCGCGACGAAGAGAATCTTCTTGCCTTCGAGGATGGTCTTGCGGAGGAACTCCGCCGCCTCGTCGATGAGCGTGACCGTCTGCGTGAGGTCGATGATGTGGATGCCGTTGCGCTTGTCGAAGATGTAGGGCTTCATCTTCGGGTTCCAGCGCTTCGTCTGATGGCCGAAGTGCAAACCGGCGTCGAAGAGATCCTTGAGCGTCAGGCCCGTGGCCTGGGAGGTCGGCATATCCATTCTTGTGTAACCTTTCTTTGTCCGTAATGGGATCACGAAGGCGACACCGCCCGCGTTTTCCCGTGGTTAATCCGCTTTGACGCACGGGTCTGGACGAACCCCTGCGCCATTCGCTTCCGCACGGCAACGGCCACTCGGCCCTTCCATGCTCGGAAAACAGATGTACAGTATATCATTTACCCCCCACCTCCGCAAGGGGGCATTCCCATTCTCTTCACCCTTCACCTGGCACCTCCCCTGGCATTCTCCTGCCTGAGGAAATCGACCATCTTTTCCTTGGACGGCAACTGCAACTGATATTTTGATATGAAGAGCGCCGGATCGACAAAGGTGTTCACATATTCAGCCATCTCCTGGCCAACTTCCGTGCAAAGCAATATGCCGATTGGCGGGTTGTCGTCTCTCTCACATACATGCTTGCGGTAGTAAGCCATGTAAACGCTCAACTGCGCCGCATCCGCATAGCTGAACTTCCTAGATTTGAGTTCAATCAGCACATGGGACTTCAGAATTCGATGGTAGAACACAAGGTCTATGCGTTCGTAGGCATCATCTATGAGAATCTTCTTCTGCCGCGCCTCGAAACAGAATCCAGAACCCATCTCAAGAATGAAATTCTGTAAATGATCGATGATGCCGTCCTCTAGGTCTTTCTCCTCCCATACGTCTTTGGGCTGGAGATTCAGAAACTCCAGAACGGTGTCGGTCTTGATGAAGTCTTTAACCGCCACTCGATCCGCTTTGCCAGACGTCAGGCGCGAAAGCTCATGGGGATTCTTGCTCCAACCACAACGTTCATAATATTTACTCTCTATCTGCCGCCGCAGTTCACGGACGATCCATGTACCGCGTATCGCTTCAAAAGCATAAAACGTGCGTTGAAGGTCATCTGACAACCTAACAATTTCACGGATATGCGAATATGAAAGACGATTGAAGAGTGTATCAGGCGATATTTCGACCGAACCCTCGTCTTTCTCGGCAATTAGCGAAGTTCCGGAAAGGCTACACGCTGTGTAGCCTTTTTGCAACAGAGCCGTATCCGGCAAAAAGCTACTCACCGTGTAGCCTTTTCCGAATCTTTCTGAAAGATATGCCGCGACAGGGAACCCGACTTTCGGGAAAGCAAGGTAGAACGCCTTGTAATTCTTAAGACTTGCCAATCCGAAAGTTCCCCCGTTCAACCGTTTCGTAAGCGCTTTCAGCAATCCCTCGCCGTACTTCGCCCTGTCCTGCCCATGCTGCTCGTACTCGACAATGTAATATCCTGTAATCCACGCCCGCGCGGTCACGCTGCGGTTGATGACAACAAGCGCGTCCTGCTGAAGCGCGTCAGACGCAGACTGAATGCGTCCGACAAGGGAATCAAAATCCTGTTTCATTTCAACGTCTCCTGAAATCATCAACTTCTCCTTGACTTGCCGAGATTTCCCGCCATAACGCCAACATTCAATCGTCAGTGGGCATATTATATCATCTCCCGGGCATATTGTATCGGAAGGTGCGCACCGCAGACGTAGATGGTGCGTACCATTCGCTTCAGTGGTGCGCACAATTTTCCGTGCCGAAGCGCACCACCGTTCACGATGAGAGTGTTCCGGCAACCTGTTCAGGGGAATGGGCTGGCAGGGGCGTCCGCCCCTGCCACAAAACCGACAACCGGCTTTTTGTCGTGCCTTCTTGTTTCTTTTCATGCCCTTTCGCTTCTTGTTGTGTGCTTTTGATGAAGGTAGGCCACTCATTGCCCAGGCCACTCATCATCGGCACGAAGCCGTATTCCACTGCCCAGCAGAATGAATTCCACTGCCCAGTAAAAAACATTCCACTGCCCAGTGGAATAAAATCTACTGGGCAGTGGAATTCGCAGTCGTCTCGGTGAAACCGCGCCCCCGTC
>JBJEWG010000176.1:0-10799 GCA_051884935.1 Kiritimatiellia bacterium
TCATCGGCACAACTCGGGTCGGCTCATCGGCACAACTCGGGGTCGGTCATCGGCACAACTCGGGTCGGCTCATCGGCACAACTCGGGGTCGGTCATCGGCATAACTCAGGTCGGCTCATCGGCACAACTCGGGGCGGCTCAACCCTGAAAACCACGTCGGGAATTCGGCTAACGGCTGTCTTACGGGCCTGTGCGGCGAATAATATCACATATCGCGGATGTCCACGCGGAGGCAGCGCGCGTGCGCGGGGAGGCCCCTCGGCGCAAGGTAGACGAAGAGGGCAAAAGTCCCGTCCTCCTGCGGCGCAAGGGTGGCGGAGCCCGTCGCCCGCACCACGACGGAACGGCCGCATCTCAAAGCCTCTCGCACGCTACTGGGCAGATACCCGTAGAGGACGCACGGACCGACCGTAGGCACGGTTGACATTGAATTGCTGTTCTCATACTACTATCCTCATATTTACCATTCTCATTCTTCGTACAGTTAGTAGATTAGGGCAAAGTCCTGACAAGGCGGAAACCCCGAGTGTCGAGCACGTACAACGGCGCGCAGTAGCTGCCGCGGTAGGCCGAGGGGCAGCGGGACGCATCGCCGAGCCAACTGCCGCCACGGTCCACTCGGTACGACCCCGAAGACGGACCTCTCGGATCGACGCCATACGACAATGAGTCATTGTACCAATCCAGGCACCACTCCCACACGTTCCCGTGCATATCGTAGAGGCCCCACGGGTTCGGTTTCCGTGTCCCCACCTTATGCGTCTGACTATCACTGTTGTCGTAATACCACATATATGAACCATCCACCCCGTCGCCGTAGCTATAGGTCGTCGTCGTCCCCGCACGACAGGCGTATTCCCACTGCGCCTCGGTGGGGAGGTCGAAGTCGAGGCCCGTCCGCGCGCGCAGCTTTCCGAGGAAGCTGTCGCCGTCCACCGCATTCGACGTGGGCCACTGCGCGCCCAGCGACGTGCCGCGAATCATGTTGTAGCTCACGTATTCGACAGGTCGCATATCACCCGTGAAATGTGACGGATTCGTCCCCATCACGAGTTGATACTGCTTCTGCGTGACCTCGAAGAGTCCCATATAGAACGGCTTCGTCAATGTGACAACACCCTCATTCTGCATCTTGAACGTACCGTCGGGCAGGCATTTCAGGACGAGTTTCGTGGTCTTGTACTCGTCGGTGTTGAAGCTTGCGGCGGAGCCGCTGTTGACATAGGAGACGGGGTACCTTGACGCACTGCTGCCCGCGCTCAGGTCGATGACGAGAAACTGCACGGGAAATTCCCACACGGCGTAGAGATCAACGATACCTTCATCGGTCTTCATCAGATTCTTGACGCTTGCCTGATCATTGTACTCAACGGTCCCTTTCGGCGTCGTCGACCAGCCACGAAAATTGTAGTGGCTCCGCGTGAAGGCGTTCGCCGTCAGGGACCTCTCAACGCCATACGTAAACGACTCGTCCTGCATGGTTCCCGTGCCGCCGTTGGCGTGGAACCTGACCCGGTACGTATACGGCGCCACATCCGCCCGCAGCGTCAGGTTGCTGGAGACGAAGCCGTCCGGCAGATCCGCCCCCGCGTTCCAGATAATGGAATTCGTCCCGGACGACTTCAGCCCGAACGAACCGTTCTCGACCGCCGCCCCCTGATAGGTCAGCGTCTTGACGGCGATGTTCGTCCCCTCCGCGCCATCCTGCACCGACAACAACACCTTATTGCACCCCGTAAGGATTTCACTGCCCGCGCCCTCCGCGACACGCGCCGCCACCTTCACATCCACCAGCCCGTTCCACGGGTACCGCTGCCGCGCCGCCACATCCGTCACCTCGATTGCGTCAAAGGCGGAGGTCAGGAATGAAACCAGCACCAATCCAATCAGAGCAATTATTTTCATGTTCATTCTTCCTTTTCCCCGCGTCCTTTACCAAGGCCCGACCTCCCGACGCGGGAAAAAGGAGCGGCGTGCCTTCACATCGATGTTCTACAGGAGGCACGACCAAGCGCCTTGTCAAAAACACACGAATAAAAGACACGCCACGTGATGACCACGTAGCGCACCTTACATATCCGGCCTTTTGCTTGAAGATTTGGCGGTTTTCAATCAAAGCCAAATACGCAAGAATGCGTACGCTGCCGGGTCCTTGCGGGATCCTCCGGCATCTCGGTTTTCTCCGTCCATGTTCGCAACGGCATCCCCGAGTTCTAACCTCTCCGCTTGCGCGGTTCAGGTCGGCAGCTGACGTGGAAGTCCGTCAGCCGTAATCAAAGACCAAGGTCGCTCCCTTCCGGGCCACACGTCCGCAGCCCAGTCGCGACGAAAACAAGTTGATTGTATCACATTTCCTCGCTCCTTCTCAAGCGTGAAAATCTGAATTCAACTCTTATCAACCCGAAACTGGGAGATAGCGCCACACCAATCCTTCACCACCGCCCAGCCGACACCATCACACCCACCCCTTCCGGGAATTCATAAACTCCGAGCGTTGGCAAAAGGCTCCACTAACGTTCCGCCTAGGGCTCCGCACACTTCAACGACTCCTATTCTCAAGGGTATAGGTTTTTTGAGAATAAGAGGAGTTTGTGTGTAACGAGCGGTCAATCCGCGTCCCCAAACCCCGGCGTCGAAGACGCCGACCTAAAACCAGTCCTTCGTTTGGCCAATAAACAGCCGTTGAAGAGGTGCGGGGCCCCAGGCGGTTCGTTAGAACCGCCCCTTTGCCAACGCTCGGAGTTTTCAAAACCGAGCGAGGGGCTGAGTCGTCGGCATAACTCAGGGTCGGTCATCGGCATGAGACGGGTAATGATCCCTGGGAGGGGCGGTTGGCATCGAAGTTCAGAAGCGTAGAACCCGCACCATATTTACGAGAAAACAGACATGGGCGTCTGAAAGCCCAGAAAGGCGCTGATCGACGCGGCGATCTTGCCGAAAGTCTTCAGCGTCGGATTGCCACGGCTTGAGAGCGCGCGATGAAGATTGGGCGCGCTGATGCCGGTCTCCTTCGCAAGTCGCTGAAAGCCGATGCCGGCATTCACGAGGTCGCGGAACATCACGTTCGCGACATCGGTTTCGCCGTTGATGGAAGCCCTGATCGCTTCACGGTAGTACTCCTTGGCAATCTCGGGATTCTCCCGAATCTCCTTGAGCACCCCCTCCTTGTAATCCACTGTGAGAGCCATATTCATTCTCCTTTCCGCTTCAGATATTCTTTCCAAAGACGCTTCGCCTCGGAAATGTCCTTGCGCTGACTGCCTTTGTCTCCTCCACAAAGCAGTATGACCAACTGCGTGCCATCCTTGCCGAAGTAGGCTCGATACCCGGGTCCGAAGAACATGCGAAGTTCATAGAGCTCCTGTGCGTCCCTTCCCCGAATCGGTTTTACATTGCCCCAGTTGCCGACCTCCACCCGCGCAAGATGCGCATGGATGCGCGCGCGAAGGGCTGGCGAGACACCGCCAAGCCAATCGTCAAAGGGAACTCTCCCCGACGCAAGTCGATACTTCTTCAGGCAAAAAACCATACGCACATTGTATCATATATGACACTGCCCTGCCAATGCCTCGCGGCAAAACATACAACCATTCGTGAAATATCGGCAACGATATCATGATGGTAGTCAACAACATCCACGCCCGGTCGATGTCGTCACGTATACCCGCGTTCGGGGACTCCGTAAACTCCGAACGTTTGCAAATGGCTCCACGAGCGTGGTTGCTGAGCCTGTCGAAGCGACCAACCACGCGCCCCCACGTACCGGCGTCGCAGACGCCAATCCAAACCGATTCCCTCTATTTAAGCGACAAACTCGTTGAAGAAGCGCGAAGCCTCAGGCGGTTCGTTAGAACCGCCCCTTTGCAAACGCTCGGAGTTTATCCATGAGGCTGGGGCGGGGTCGCAGGGGGGAGAAAATGAAACTCCGAGTGTTTACAAAGGGTTTCGCTAACGTTTCGCCTGATGCTTCGCACGCTTCAACGACTTCAATTTGTCAACGCAAACTCACTAGCCGGTAATTGATTTTGATTGTCTGCCATCCCCGACGTCGAAAACACCGTAGCTGGGCAACACCCTCCGTACTGGTGCGCATCATCCCACGGAATGGTGCGCACCACAGACATAAATGGTGCGCACCATTTACTCCAGCGGTACGCACCATTTTCCGTTGAGTCGCGCGAAGCCCCAGGCGGTTCGTGAAAACCGCCCCTTTGCCAACGCTCGGAGTTTAAAACTGAGGGGTCTGCCGGGCCTTCGACTCGCCCGGCGAGAGGTCACACACCTCCCGCCGACGCCACGTCATACCCGCACCGACGAGAGATACGCCCCTCCTAGGCGATTCTGAGTTCCACTGGGCAGTGGATAAAATTCCACTGCCGAGCGGAGTAAATTCCACTGGGCAGTAGAATTTCCTCCACTGCCGAGTAAAATTCGTCATCGCCGAGGCGATTTCACGCTCCCTCCTAGACGATCCCCACGACCCATCCCGCCACATCCACCGATTCACC
The DNA here is from genome assembly GCA_051884935.1 of Kiritimatiellia bacterium. Taxonomy (GTDB): domain Bacteria; phylum Verrucomicrobiota; class Kiritimatiellia; order RFP12; family UBA1067; genus RUG572. The sequence continues at coordinate 4,509 of JBJEWG010000176.1, forward strand.
GCCCAGTTTTAGAAACTCCGAGCGTTTACAAAGGGCTCCGCGCCCTTCAACGACTTCTCTCCATCAAAAAGGACACGACAAGAAGCCCGCTCTCGGTTCCGTGGCAGGGGCGTCCGCCCCCTGCCAGCTCCTATTCCTTATATATCAGGCTTCATGCCCCGACGTCGAAGACGCCGACACAAAACCAAACACGATTCAGCCAATCAATACACGGCCAAACCCTATTTATGTCAAATAAAGGTCGTTGAGGAAGCGCGAAGCCTCAGGCGGTTCGTCAGAACCGCCCCTTTGCAAACGCTCGGAGTTTCAAAACTAGGCGAGGGGCTAAGTTATCGGCATAACCCAGGGTCGCTCATCCGCATAACTCGGAGTCGCTCGACCAATGACAAGGGGTCGGTCATCCCGATGGTGAGGGTGGCAATGCCTATCGGTCGGGAAGGAGACCGCAATACACGAGACGGCGGTCGATTTCGGCCTTTTCGGCGGGCGACAGGGTGACGGATTCAACGATCCACTTCTTCCCGCTTATATCGCCCTTCGGCGGACGCCGCCGCGTGTAGGTGTTCGTGAAGATGCCGCGTCGCATCAGCACGTAGAGGTGTGGCCCCCGCATCTGGTCCGCCGTGCCGCCGAAGGTGTCGCCGAGGTTGGTCATCAGCAGATACTTCGCGTAGAGGTCCGTCAGCCTTCCGTCGGGGTCCCCCTTCTGCCCCTCCGCCCACATCTTCGCCAGCAGGTCCGCGTAGGCGGGACGCTGGGTGATGACGCCCTCCGTGCCGAGCGCGCGCCCCTGGTAAAGCCACCCCTTCGCCCCCCAGCCGCTGAAGACCGTCTTGATGGCCGGCTTCGCCGCCACGAGCTGCGCGATGCGGGCGTTCACCTTCCCGCCCGGCGACTCCTCCTTCACGAAGCCGTGGACGGCGGGGTAGTCCTTCGCGAGCCGCACGAGCAGCGCCACGTCGGGCTGCGGACTCTTCCCGTTGTACGTCTGGATGATCACCGGGCACTTCGCGATCCGCGCAAGCTGCCGGTAGTGTGCCTCGATCTCGGTCTGCGTCCGCGCGTCGTCCGGCGGACGCGCCAGAATCGCCATCTCGACGTTGTGCCGCCCCATCGCCGCGTTCACCTCGCGCACGCGGTCGAGCGCCTGCGCGGAGGTGCCACCCGGGCAGACCGCCGTGAGGCACGCCGCGAAGTCGGGCCTCGCCGCCCGCGCCGCAAGCGCGTCGAGCCCCTTCACATACTCCCCCTCGCGCACGAGGTCATCCACCTCGCCCGCCGTCGGCCAGACGACGCCCGCGGCCCCGCAGGCGCTCACGAACGCGGCCTCCTTCGCGAGCACTTCGCAGTCCAGCGCGCCCTCGGCGGTCCACGGCGTGCAGAGCAGCGGGAACGGACCCCGCATCGGCTTCGCCGCGCCCGCCGCGAACGCGACGGCGCACGCCGCCGCCCAAAGGCCCGCCCGCCTCACTTCGCGCCCCGGCGGAAGCCGTCCAGCAGCGCCCGCTTGCGCGGGTTGTCCTGGGACGGCCTCTGCTTCCACGGCGCGTCCGCCTCATGCTCGACGCTCCAGCCGTCCCATTCGCGGAAGGCGTGGAAAGTCCAGTCCCAGCGGTTCTCCTCGAAGACCTCGATGCAGTCGCGGATGTAGTCCGCCGCGCCCGCGCCCCATACGATCGCGGAGAACTCGCCCACGTAGATCTTCGCGCCGTGGCGGTTCTGGAAGTCGATCACGGGCTTCATCGTGCGGCGGATCAGGTCGATGTTCCAGCCCTTCGCGGCGTCGGGATAGCTCGTGCGCGCGCCCTTTCTGTCGAAGACGCACTGGTGCGTGAACTGCATCGGCACGTACATGTGCACCTGGTAGATGATGTTCGTGAGCGCCAGCGGCTTGAGATAGCTGAAGGTCGCGGGGCCGTCATAGCAGTTGGACTCGATGATGATCGGCGTCTCGGGGTCGATCGCGCGGATCGCCTCGGCCGCCCGGCTCTGGATCGACCAGTAGTCGCAGCCCGGCAGCGCGGGCGTGACCTGCTGCGGCTCGTTGACGAGGTCGAAGCCGTAGATTTCGGGACGGCCCCTGAAGCGCGTGGCGATCTTCCGCCAGGTGGCGAGGAAGGCCTCCGCGTACTTCGCGTCGTGGCACATGTAGAGGTCGTGGCAGGCCAGGTGGCGCGACCCCGGCGCGGCATGGAGATCGACGACAATCTGGATGCCGTACTTCTTCGCCCAGACGAGATGATGTTCAAGGCTCTCCAGCTCGCCATCGATGTACCGGTCGTAGTCGGCGAGGTCGCGGTTGCCGCCCACGGTGTTCCAGTCGCGCGTCATCTGGAAGCGGGCCAGCGTCACGCCCCAGTCATGGAGCACCTTGAAGTCGTCCTCCTTGAGGCCGTGCCCCAGCATCACGCCCCGGCGGCGCGGCGCCCCCGTCACGCGGGGCGTGTAGACGCACCGGTGCGTGGCGTTGGTCTCCGGCCAGAGCGGCGGCATCTCCTCGACGACGAGCGTCGAGAGGTCGAACTCGACGCGGCCGTACCCGCTCTGGAGCCCGAGCGTGAGAGTGCCCGGCTGGCGCCGCGCGTCCGTCCGCGTATCGGCGAACGTCACCGTCTGCCAGGGGAAGTCGCCGCCCAGCTGCGCCGCGCCGGGATAGTTCAGTTCCTTCGTCAGGTCGTCGCGGTATGTGGCCATGAACTTGAAGCCAAGGTAGGAGGTCTGCGGACGGAAGACCCCGGCGCCCCGCGCCTTGACCGAGGCGCGGAAACACTTCCCGTCGAACTTCGAGAAGTCGTAGGCGCACGTCGCCGCCCCCGAGTCGATCTTCCCCTGGGGAATGTCCACCGTCACGATGTCGCCCACGCGCGTCGTGTATTTCCCGAGCGTCCAGCCCTCCAGCGTCGCCGCTGCGAACGCACCCCACGCCATTCCGGCGCAGAACGTCAAGCCCATCACGTACTTCATGTTTTCGTTCTCTTTCCTTCCTTGTTCCCACTCGTCGATTCAAGATTACTCGACCACCTTTTCCCCAGTCGGGCAGTATACCACAACTTGGCGCCCCAACCCCAATTCGACATTTACAAACGGGGAACTGCGGACTTCTCTTCCTTTGCCCGTAGAACCTCCACCTCCATCGTCTTCGTCCCCCACTTCCGCGCCTCGGCGTGGGACGGAAACCAGATGTCAATGTGGCGCCCCACCACGGCCCCGCCCACATCCTCCACCACCCCGTCCCCATATCCCGGCACCCGCAGACGCGTCCCGAACGGGAACACCTTCGGATCCGCCGCGATCGTTCCCCGCTTCGCCGCCGTCCCCCGCGCCGTCACGCCCACCTTCTTGGGCTTCCCCTTCAACAGCCCCGATGCGTAGACAGGCCACCCGAAGCCGAACCAATTGCGCTTCCAGCCACAACACGCCCCGCAGTTGCAGTACCCCGTCACCCGCACGACCATCTGCGTCGCCCCCACCTCCGCAGACGGCGCTTCCACCCCCTCTGCAGTCAACACCCGCAGAAGCGCGAAAAGCCCGATGAACACGATACGTGCCATATCCACCCTCGACATCTTGGCCAACAAAAAGGATAAGGATAACAAAAAACGCGGCGCGCCCGCAGATGCTGGGCGAAAGCCGCTTTCGTGTTTCCCACCAACTGGTGGAGAAGAAGAGATTCGAACTCTCGACCCCCACGTTGCGAACGTGATGCTCTACCAACTGAGCTACTTCCCCGTGGTAGAAAACGCCGCGTAGTATACCATCTCCCGACCCAGTGCGCAAGGGGATGTTGAAACTTTTTTCGCGAGTTGACGATTCGCGCTAGCGGAGGGTCAGCACCGTCCCGCGCGAACAGCCGAAACGCAGCGTCCGGCCGCCGTCGTCGAGGTAGAGCCGCCACGCCTTCGGCGGCTGCTCGTTCCCGTCCGCGTCCAAGAGCACCAGCTCCGGGACCTTCGCGAGCGGGGTGGCCGTCCTCGCGACGACCTTCCGACCCTGGAAGGTCGCCTCGTCCAGCGCGTCGGCGCCCGGCACGCGAACCCCGCACCCGTCGCGGAACGCCAGGCCCGGCAGCTCGACGAGCGGCGTCGCCTCGTCCTTCCCCTGCAGCGTCGCGCCCGGGAAGTCGAGGTGTCCGCCCGGGTAGCCCGCCGCGTGGTCAAAGACGAGCGTGCCCGCCTCCACGCGCGTGGGGCCGTTGTAGGTGTTCGCCGCCGTCAGCGTGAGCGTGCCGGCGCCCCTCTTCGTCAGGCCGCCGTCCCGCCCGCAGCCGGAAAGGAGCGGACGCCGGATGGTGACGGCGAAGCCGTCCGTATCGACAATCGCGCCACCGACGCAGACGCGCACAAGGATGTTCTCCCAGGCGGCCCCCGTCGTCCCGATGAAGTTGTTCTCGTTCCACCGCGCCGCCACCGTGCCGCCATTGAGGTTCAAGCACCCCTTGCACCTCGGCGCCACCCCCTCGTCGATGCAGAACCACCCCAGCCGCACGACGCCGCCGGTACAGACATTGACCTCGCAGACCGGCAGCCCCGTCGTGTCATTTACCACGTCGCTCTGGCTGAGGCGCACTGCCCTCGCGCGCAGCTCGCCCGTGCCGGAGACCGTCGTGCGGGCGGGAGACCCCAGCCCGTTGAGCCACTCATGCTGCGCGGCCGTGTCGAGCAGACCGCCCGTCACGTTGACCTGCCCATAGTCCTTCACGACCGTGAATTTCGAGTTTTCCCCGTTCACCCGAAGCACACCGCCCGTGACGGTCAGGTTACCCTTCGCACCGAAATCCCCGCCGTCGCCCCTGACGAAGAGCGCGCAGCCGTCGTCGATCCCCCAGCCGCAGTTCTGCGTCACGAGCGTCGTGCCCGAGCCGATGCGCAGCGGACCGAACACGTGCAGCTTCGGGATGTCGTTCGTACGGCCCTCCGGCGGGCAGAACTCCGTCCAGCCATCCCACCAGTCGCTCACGAGGATGGTGCCGTCCGTCCCCTCCGGGGAGAACGTACCGGCGATCCGCCCCGTCTTCCCGCCCTGCGTCCCGATTCTGACGTAGGCATCCGCCGCGATGCGGAAATTGCGGTTGGAATGGATTTCAAGGTCCTCGGCGAAGTGCAACGCGCCCCCACCCAGAAAGACGTTGTCCTCGGGCTCGTCCGGCACCGCGCCGAACGACGTGTCGCGATTGACGACCACCGTCCCCTCGCTCTCCAGGTAGTTGCCGCCCGTGTAGGAGTTGTTCCCATACCAGTAGGTGACCATGCTCCCCAGAAAGTGCACGCCGCCATCGCGCGCCACCCCCTCCGCGCGTGTGATGGGCTTGTGGAAGAAGGAGTAGAACGTGTTGACGTAGTAGAGCCCCCCTTCCCCGAGCGCGACCGTCACATTCGGCCAGTCCGCCTCGGCATTCTCCTTGCCCAACCGCCAATTGCTGTACGGTTCACCGCCAACGGCCTCCCACCGCCCGCCATCGAAGATCAGCGTGGCCGAGTAGGGCAGAGGAAGCGGCCAGTCGTCCATGGTGAATGCGCACAGCCGGATCGTGCCGCCGCGGTTGACGCGCACCGCCCCGTACGTGCCGCCCTGCGTCCCCTTGCTGAGGCGCAGCCGCCCCACCTCCAGAACGCCGTTCGTCTCGACCGTGATGGACGCCGTGGAGCTGCCGAACTCCTTGTTGTCGTCGTTGAATCCGTTCAGGAACTCGCTCGCGTCGGCGACCTTCAGCGTGCCGTTGGAGATCACGACGTCGGCCCCCGAGTTCGAGAAGTAGGGGGTGTCGTTCGTCGCCGTCACCACGGCGCCGTCGTCGATCAGCACCCGCCCGCGCGCCAGCGAGAGGACGACCTCGCCCTCCGCGGGGCCGGGGTGGGTCCCCACGATGTCGTGGACGCCGCCCCTGAAGTGCAGCAGCCCGTCGCTCACGCGCAGCCGGTGGAACCGGTTCGTGCCCGTGAGCACCAGCGTGCCGGGGCCGGCCTTGTCGAACCGCGTCCCCGCCGTCCCGGCGTCCGTCTGGAGAATGCCGGAGCCGACCACCGCCGTCGCGCCCGCGCCCACCACGAACGGGCCGTCCAGCGCCAGCGTGCCGTTGTCAAGCGCCGCGTCCGCGTTGACGGTCAGCAGCGAAAGCCCGACCGTGCCGTTGACGTCGATCGCGGGGACGCCCGACGCGCCAATCGTCGCGGTGTTGGCGGCATCGGGCGACCAGACGCCCTTGTCCCAGTTCGCGTCGCCCAGCCACTTCGCGCTCAGCGGCTGCGCAAGCCACGTGTAGTCAAGGGCTGCGGAGGCAACTGCATTTACCCC
>JBJEWG010000177.1:0-10794 GCA_051884935.1 Kiritimatiellia bacterium
AACGCTCCTTGAAGAAGGGCTGCTCCATCGGCACCGTGAACCAGTTCATGTCCTCGTTGCCACTGGCGAGGGCAAGCGTCTGCGCGCTCGAACTCATCACAGCGGACATCGGGACCTTCATACCGTAGTCCTTCCACGTCGGCTCTGAAACGACCCGCGGCTCAAGCGCGAGGTTGATGAGACCTTCCGGCGAGAGCTCTGGCGTCACCGTGAGAATCACGCCGACTTCCTGCGTCTCGAAGTTCTGCGGTTCGACCATCGGGAGAATCTTACCATCAGAACCCGAACCCGTACCCGTAATCGTGCTGGAGGAAGACGACGACGTAGACTGAATCGTCACATCGTAATCCTGCGGATAGCGGTAGATGGTCACGACCTTGATGACGGCCTCGTTACCGCTCTTCGTCACAACCTTCGGCGCGGAGAGAAGATCCGTGTCGCTACGCTGCGACAGCATATGGAGAATCATGGAAAGGTCCGCATTGCCGAGGAAGGCGTTGACACGCATGAACTTGTCATTCTGGCTCGCCCCTTCACCGGAGATGTGATTGCCTTCCGTGCTCAGATACCGCATTCCCGTCTGGTAAGTCGAACCGTCAATCGCATTCACGCTCATGTTCTTGCCGGTCTTCGAGTAGCCGCTCTTTGCATAACTCCGATAAATCGTCTCACCGGTATCCGGGTTGACGCCGATGGCCTGCTTGTTGCCGAAGCGATCCAGCACGGGATCACCCGCATTGTGGAACGGCCGCCCCCACTTGGAATTCTCAGTGGTAATCGGAATCTCGGTCGTGTTCAGCACCCCGTTGACAAAATCATTCCGAGTGTATGTACCCTCGGTCGCCGTCGTCTCGAAAGCACCGTCCTTCAAGTTGAGCGCCTTCGCGAGCTTGCCACCGACGTTGAAGGAATAATCACTGTTCAACAACCACTCGAACCCGAGGGAGTTCAGATCTTCCTGAGCGACTTCAACGAAGCGCGTCTCAATCTCAATCATCGAAGGCGTCACGTTGAGCTCGTTCAACGCATCCTCGAGAATTGCGAGCTGATCTTCGGTGTTCGTCACGCGAAGCTTGCCGACGGCCTTGATGTATTTGATACGGGAATTCTGAGGCCAGGTAACGCCAAGATCCTCGAAGTAGGCCTTCCACTGATTCTCAGGGCTTTCTCCACCCTCTTCGTCACCACCGCCGCCGCTGAAATCGCCGGCCTTCGCGCCCTTGAGTGAATTGGAGGCATCGTTCATGCGGTCAACGAAGGATTCAACCACGGAGTAGGTACGCGTCACCAACTCGTCGGTGGTCATCGTCTTCGGCATGACCATCACGACCGATCCCTGCACCTTGAACTTGTACGCCGGCTTGCAGACCTGGCAGACCAACTTCAGGGCCTCGTAGAGAGAGACGTTCGACGCCGTAACGTTCGGGATGACCGGCACGTCGCCGGTAGCCTCGCCACCCTCGTCGTCCGAAGCCGCAGAGAAGGCATTGTCGTTCTTTCCGTCATCCTTCTCCTCTGCCGCACCACCGCTCGTCAGAATCTTGTCGAGCTGGAGGACGAAGTTGAAACCGCGTTGATCGACAGGAACCTCCGGACGATCATAGTCCTTCGAAGCCTGACGGAAGTAGTCAACCGCGTCAATGATCGTCGCCGGCGGGCGGAAGGAAATCGACGGGAGCATCATCTCCTTCATGCGCTTCTCAATCGTCTGCTCCATCGAACGCTCACCATCACCGCCAAGTGGCGACTTCGCGGTTCCGCTATTGACTGTCTTGAGGTCGGCGGAGTTGACTGCGTAGACCGGACGCCAGGCAGCGCCGACATCCGCGATCATCCCCTTACGGGTCGCCTCACGCTCCTTGTCAATGATCAACTCACGCTTGCGCTGAATCCGGTCACGAAGGGAAATCGCCTCTTCGTTGTAGGGATCCGCACGAAGCACCAAGTCAACCTGATCCAATGCGTTGGCGAGGTCTGCAACCGCCAAATACTGGGCCGACAGACGGATACGCCGACGAATCAAGTCACGATCCTTCTTGTAGTCGGAATCATTTCGGCGGTGCTTGATATCGGAAATATCCGTCTCTGCGTCTTTCACAGACTCCGCCTTCAGCGACTCAAGGAAGGAACCCGCAAGCGGATGACGCTCGGCCAACGCCTCCTTCGCATAAACTTCGGCACGCTCGCGGTCACTTTCTTTGAGAGCCTGCTTGGCCGCGCGGTACTTCGCCTCGGCCATTCCCTGACGGCACTCCGTGCGAAGAGCCTGAGAATCCTCGCGGCCGCTCATATGCGCGAGCGCAAGACGGTACTGCTTGTACGCCGTCTCCCAGTCACGCGACTCCATCGCGGCGCGGGCAACCGCCAACTCCTTGCCAGCCTGCAGATCAAGCGCCTGACGGCGCAGCGTCTCCGTGGCGACTAAATCGCTGATCAGCGCGGAATCCTCCGAAGAATGCGTCTCTGCGGCAGGCTTCGCTTCGGCCACAACCGCCTTCACTTCCTCGGCAGGCTTCTCCTCGGTCACTGCGGGCTTCGCCGCTTCCGCTGGCTTCTCTTCAGCCACAACAGGCTCCACCTCGGGTTTCGCTTCAGCCACAGCGGGCTTTGCGTCTTCTTCGGCCGCCGCCGGCTTCGCCTTCTCGACCGACTTCGGTGATGCAGCGGGTGTCGCCTCCACGGCAGGTTTCGCCTCGGCCTTCTTTGAAGGCTTGTCGAGGTCGAGAAGGTCGTTGAGATCGTCCTGAGCGACAGCGCTGGTTGCAACGACCAGCGAGACGCAGGCGGCGCTCAGTGCGGCAAATGTTTTCTTGGCTCTCATCGAAGATGCTCCTTAAAAGTTTGTAAATGATACCCCATTCAGACTGACGAATCAAGTCTCAACGAATAGTTTTTTCTTTTTTCGTGGCGAGGTCGAGAATCGTCACCTCACAGCCCTTGTCAGACCCGCGAAGTTTCACAACCCGATACTTGCTGCCATTCAGGTCAAACTCGGTTCCTTCCGAGACCGTAATCCGACGTCCCTCGCCCCGGTTATACTGGAGTTCGGCCTGGGACTCAATCGCGATGTTACGTTCATTGATTCGTGCGGTCAGCTTCTTACCGTCGGCCATGCGTTCGACTACGACTGTCGAAACATCCACAGGCACTTTCATCTTCGTGCCCTTACGCAGCCGAAGTTCTTCCTTCTTCTCGAAGGAGACAACCTTCCAACCAGACTTCCAGACGTTCTTGCCTGCACCGTTCGCCACCTCTTCGTTCAGCTTGACGGAGACCTTCGAATCAAAGCCCGTCACGCCAAGACGTTTGAACGTGAAACGGTGACCGCCGGGGATGACATTGACGGCATTGAAGTAGAACGGAAGAGACGTCTGCCGGAGGCCGCCTGCGATGGAAACAGAATCCAAATAGTCAGGGTGCGATTTCGGATCGGTCGGATCCGTTCCTGCCTGATATTCCTCCAAATTCGTGAAGCCATCACCGTCCGCATCTTTCGCCGCGTCGGAAGGGTCGGCCGGATTCAGTCCGTACTTCTTCTCCCAGTCATTCGGAAGCCCATCATGGTCCGTATCGACTTCGACCTTCACGACATTCTGCTTCGCGCCGCAGAACGGACACTTCTCGCAGTCAGCCGGAATCGGTCGGCCACAGGCCTTCGCTTTCGAACTGGCATCGCCCTGGCGACATACCACGCGACGCTCGCTCGCGAGGAAGTTTGCCTTCTTCGCCTCCACGGGCGACAACGTCGGCGGCGTCTTCGCACTGCGATAGGCCTTCATCAGCACATCAAGATTCGCCGGCGCGACGCCTTCATGCGCCGGACGAATTCCGCTCAGCGAAGCCTCGTAGGCAGCGGCACCGTCTTCAGGCGAATTGCCCAACGTCAGCACAAGCATCGCTCCCGCCGCGCACAGCGCAGCCACGCCGAGAAGCGCGACGAGCCAATCCCAGTGCGCCACAAAGAAATTCTGCTTGGAGGCACTCATTTCCCGTTCTCCTTCTGCTCCGCCGGCTTTTCGGCCTCGGGCTTCGCTGCGTCGGACGTCTCCGCCACAGCCTCAGTCTTGGCCACGCGGCCGAAGTCGCGAACCTCAAGAATAAAGTTGACCTGAATCGGAGCATCCAGCTCAGGGTCCACCACGAGCGGATCCACCTTCACAGCCCCCGTCGCGGCATCGACGGCGGTAGCGGCCCCGCGCCGACCACGCCGACCGGTTGCCGCACGACCCGATGTCCGCTGAGTCTCCGCGTTCTCAATTGCACTCAGGCGCTCCATAATCACGTCGGCCGTCTCCTTGAAGGAGAGGTTCTTCACCGTGACGAAACGCTCACAGGCCGTAAGACGATTCAACGTCGTCACCAGTGCCGCCGGACGAGTCAGAAACTCGAATGCGTACTTCAGGCAGGTCTCCTTCGGCGCATCAGCTTCCGAATCCTTTTCCTGCTTCCGACCGCGCGGCGACTCATTGCTACCTTCAACCTCGGCAGTTCGGTCCTCCATGCGCTGGATGGCCTTTAGTTCCAGAATCCCCGCCTCGGCGAATATATCGACGACGCGCGAAATCGTATCCAGCTGAATCGCCAAACGGGGGACATCCCCATCCTTCGGGAGCACACCGCCCTCACCCAGATATTGCTCGAACCCGAAGAGGAACGTGGGTGCGGCAATCTTCCCGTCTGCACCACCCGCGAGCACGAGCATACGGCGCACCTCGGCCTGAAGGCGCTGTTTGAAGATCGGAGGCGTCTCGGATGGGAGCGTTCTGTCACCGCGCGCGGCAAGCGCGACGGCGGAATCGTACCACGCCGCATAACTCGTGCCATTGGACTTGACGGAGGCAATCGACGCCTTCGAGGGGAATACCGCCGCCTCGTTGAAATGTCGAAACGCATCCGTCTGCCCCTGCAACGACTCCTCGGCCTCGCCCTTCTCGGCCCAAGCCAAGTACAGCATGAAACCAAGACCACCCGCGCACAACACAAATGCGCCGGCACCCACCGCAGCGAGCATCTGCTGCTTCGAAAGACTCATTTCTTCGCCGCCTTTCCTTTACGGCCACCAGCCTCCGGCACAATCGACGGCGCCGGCGCCAGATTCATCTGAATCGCAAACTCCGTGAGACTCTTCACATCCTTCTGCGCAACGACCTTAACCGAGTCCGCGACAAACACCGAACGCCCCCGGAGAGCCTCTTGGACGATTTCGGCGGCCGTCAGTTTCTTGCCGGAATTCCGAGCGGCCCAGTCGCCCTCGGCCTTCGTCATCGAATCGCGCCAGCCACGAATCGTCACACGCACAGCGGCGGGCGCCTCGGGATTGTCCTTCGGCGCAGGAACATAGGTCCACTCCGTAATCCACATACCCGGAATCAGGCTCTCCCTCACCGCACGAACGCGCGTCAACTCGGCCGAACGCTCCCACAGGAGGCGCTGAAACGCATCGCATTTCGCGCACTCGTCCGCAGTGGACTTGAGTTCTTTCTTAAGCTGCGTCTCAAGATTTCGCAATGCGTTGTTGCGTCCTTCGACGCGCGCGATCTGCGCCGTGGCGACTTCCACGCCGTGACGCTCCGCCATCCAAGCCAGGCCGAGCGCGGCGAGAAACGCAACTCCACCCACGACAAGGAAGGGGATGCGCTTCATTGCGCGCGCCTCCTCAACGAGCTCCGGCGGCATCAAGTTGATGGATATCCACGCGGCATCCATCCCGCGAAGGGCCAGACCCACGCTTTCCGTGAGAGCAAAGGCATCGGCCTCCAACGCCGCCATGTTCTCCTTCACCTTCGGACCAAATCCAATTTTGCCGAACGGATTCAGGAACTCGACCTCAACCTGAAGCGACTCCGTGAAGAACTGGTCGAGCTGTGGCAGCCGTGCGCACCCACCGGTCAGGAAGAGACGATCAGGCGCGCTGCCTCCCTGCTGGGAACGGTAGAAATTGATCGACCGCGATATCTCGGCGTGCAGTCGAGTGAGGACGGTGCGGATGATCTTCGAGACGCGATCGGTAACTTCGTCCTCATCCTCCGTCACGCCGCCCAAAGCGACATATCCACGCTCGATCTTGAGCTGCTCGGCCTCCTCGAACGAACAGTCGAAAGCCTGCGCAAGCTCCTTCGTGATTGTGTTGCCGGCCACGGGAATCGAACGATTGTAAATCTTCTCGTCTTCAAGAATAATCAGGTTCGTCGTCTTCGACCCGATGTCGAGCACCACGGAACAGCCGGTCAGACCTGGCTTCGCGAACTTCAGCGCATTGCAAACGGCAATCGGGGAGAAATCCACCTTCACAGGTTTGAGCCCCGCCGCGCGAACCGCATCCGTCACGGCGCGCACCGACTCCAGTTTTGCGGCAACGATCAACGCGGCTCGATCGCCGTCGGCTGTCGTGCCGATGAACTGGTGGTCACACACGATTTCGTCGATCGGGAACGGAACGTTCTGCTCAATCTCGTAACGGACGAGCTGTTCGAGCTTCTCCGCGTCACCTAAAGCCGGGAACTTCGCGAAGTGCGGGAAGACCATCTGCCCGCCAAGAGAAACAACCAACGGCGCGGGGCGGATGCCCTTCTCGCGCATGATCTGGTGGAGAACCGACGGCAATGCGGCGGCAATCGCCCCCGGGGAGTTCACATCAACCGCCGACAACTCGCCGCTACCGTAGGCGGTCAGCGTGAGATTACGCTTTCCGCTCAGCGCATACTCGGCCAGCACCGCCTTGGATGCACCGATATTGAGAGTCAGAATCTTGGACATGGCAAACCTTACTGCTGCTGGACGAGTTCGTAGTCCGCGTTGTTCACGAGATAGAACGGCGTCTTCGAACGATCAACGAGCCCCTGACGGCGCTCAAGCATCGGTTTCAGTTCGCCCTTGATCTTCTTCTGCCAGTTCATGAACTTGTCGTTTTCCCACCACTTCTCGCCCGCCTGGTTGACGTCGCCGCTCATGTTCTCCGTGTGGAACGCAAGCTCGTCGCCCTCCTTGTTCGTAATGATCAGCGTCACCGTGCACGGCTCGCCAAAGCGCTCAAGAACAGACGGCGGCAGACACACGCTCGCCATGTGACTCCCCTTCTTGATATCCACATAACGCACCTGCGTGTTGTAATAGGAATACTGGGCCGGCAGATTCTTCGGGTCCTTCTCCTTCGCCTTCGTGGAATCGAGCAACACATGCCACGTGAACGTCAGTTCGTCCTGCCACTTCGCCATTGTCGTATATTTCGCTTCGAGGACGATCCACTGACGCGGCTTGCCCCCCAGCGGCGGCATCAGCTTACCATTCGCCTGAAGGTTCGGGGCGCTTGCGAGACACGTGCCGCCGGGACGCGCCGGCGCATCAATTGTCACATAGGCATCACGTCCTTTGGCGACAGTGGCGCCACCATCGGCACCAACTGGTCCCCGCCGTCTGGACTGAGCGGAAAGAGAGAACGCACACGCAACCGCGAGGGCGAAGCAAACCATTGTTTTGAACTGCATGTCTTGTCTCCTCGATTTTTCATCAACAGTTTATCACAAAACCTTCATCTTGGGCAAATCCTGAATGTCAACCATTCCAAGGACCCGTCCATCCTCTGAGCAAACAGGCAAATCATCGATCCTACGCGACTCGAATACGCGAAGCAAGTCGGCAGCATAGGCGTCGTCGCGGATGAAGAGCGGGCTCTTCGTCATGTGGGCGGAGACGGCATCACCGAGAACCTCACGCCCTTCGCTCACATGACGCCGGAAATCCCCGTCCGTGAAAATCCCCGCGAGCTTCCCCGAAGCGTCCACGATCACCGCGCTTCCAGCCTGCGCCTTCGTCATCGCAAGAAGTGTGCTAAGCACCGTCGTCTCGGGCGAGACGGCGGCCATGCGATCCCCCGTGCGCATCACATCGGTGACCTTGAGAACCAACGCGCGGCCAATCGCGCCAGCCGGATGGTTGAGCGCATAGCTCTCCTTGTCGAAGCGCCGCGCCTCCAGCATGACCATGGCGAGAGCATCACCCATCGTCATCGTCGCGGTCGTCGAAGTCGTCGGCGCCATACCGAAGGGACACGCCTCGGGGCCACACGGAATCTCGAGAACCACGTCCGACATCTTCGCCAGCGTCGAATCCGTCCGCCCCGTCAGGGCAACCACCTTGAGGCCATGCCGTCGTATCGCAGGGACAAGGCGGAGCACCTCGTCGCTCTCACCAGAGAAGCTGAGGGCCAGAAGAACATCCTTCGCCCCCGTCATGCCTAGATCCCCGTGCATCGCCTGAACAGGATTGAGCACCACCGAGCACGTCCCCGTGGAGGCGAGAATCGCACTCGTCTTCTCCGCGACGTGAAGGCTCTTGCCAACACCGGTGACTACGACCTTTCCGCCGGACTCGACACACGCCAGCATCAAATCGATGGTCCGCACGAACGCATCGCCCAGCGACGCACGAGTCCGACGCAACCCCTCGATCTCGCAATCGAAGACCGCACGCGCCCTCTGAAGCTGTTCGGCGGTGGTCATGTGTAAAGCCAACCAAATCTCCCCAAATCCAGTGACACTACTTCGTCGTGCTCTGCAGAAGCGTCACGCAGATGGTACCGACGATATCCTCGGCACTGCAACCACGACTCAGGTCGTTCATCGCCTTGGCAAGACCTTGAAGATTCGGCCCAATCGCCACAGCCCCGCCCAGGCGTTGCGCAATCTTGTAGCCGATATTGCCAGCCTGAAGATCCGGAAAAACGAAGACGTTGGCATTCCCCTGAATCTCGCCGCCCGGATTCTTCAACTGCCCGACCGCCGGGACGATGGCGGCGTCGAACTGCATCTCACCGTCCATCTTAATGCCCTTCTCGGCGAAGACGGGCCTTGCGATCTCAACGGCCTTCTGAACCTTCTCGACAAGCTCACCTGCGGCGGACCCCTTCGTGGAGAAACTGAGGAAGGCCACGCGCGGCTCGTTCCCGGTCAAATCACGATAGGTCTGAGCGGTGGAAAGCCCGATATCAACCAACTGCTCAGCCGTCGGGTTGGGAATCACCGCGCAATCGCCAAACGCCAAAACGGTATCACCGCTCGGGGTCGGTTCACGAAGATCCATGATGAAACAGCTCGACGCCGTCTTCACGCCCTTCTGGGTTCCAAGCGTATGGAAAGCCGCGCGCAGCATATCGCCCGTCGATGCAATCGAACCCGCGACAAGACCGTTGACGCGCCCCAGCTTGACCATCATACCGCCAAAATAGATGCGCTTTGTGCGGAGCGTCTTCTCGGCTGTAGCCAAGTCGATGATCTTCTGCTTCTCGACGGGCTTACGTCCCTCCTTTTCGTTCCAAGCCTCAAGGTAGGCGGCCTCAAGCTCGGCGTCACCCTGCGTGTAGTCGATTGTTCGAATACCACGCTCGGCAAGGGAGAGCCCGGCCTTCGCTTCTGCATCGGCAATTTCCTGAGGCGTTCCCAGAACGACGGGCGTGCAGATTCCGCGGTCAACGCAGCTGCAGGCCGCCGTGATCACACGCGCATCCATGCCCTCCGGCAGCACAATCGTGCCGTTGAGCTTGCTCGCTTTTTCAATGATAGCCTTGATCGTATTCATCTCAACAATCTTCCGTCTCAATCATCTTCCGCTACTTGCCAAGCACGGCGACCGTTTCGCGCGCAATCATCAACTCCTCGTTCGTGGGGATGATCACAACCGGAATCTTTGAATCCTTCGTGGAAATCACCCCCGTGGCGCCAAAGCGAATCTTCATGTTGGCTCTCCGATCAAGCTTGACGCCCAGCGCACCAAGGCGCTTGACAATCTGCTCACGGAGTTCGGCGGCGTTCTCGCCAATTCCACCCGCCATGACAATGGCGTCCGCCCCGCCGACGATGGTGTTGTAACCGCCCACGTAGATTGCCGCGCGGTGACCGAACGCCTCAAGGGCCTCAATGGCGTCCAAATCGCCGGTCTCGGCCTTGGCGACCACATCTCGGCTATCGCCCCCCTGCGCACCGGCAAGGCCCTGAAAGCCGGATTCCTTGTTGAGGAGCCTGTCAATCTGCTCGATCGTCATCCCCTGCTTCGCGAGGAAGAAAATCACGCCCGGATCCACCCGACCGCTCCGCGTGCCCATGATCAAACCATCCAACGGGGTAAGCCCCATCGTTGTGTCAATGCACGCGCCGTTCTTCACTGCGGCGATGGACGACCCATTGCCAAGGTGGCAGGTCACGAGATTGACCTTCTTCAGAGGCTTCTTCAACCATGCCGCCGCCGTCTGCGTGAGATACTTGTGAGACGTGCCGTGGAACCCGTACTTCCGCAGACCATACTTGCGCGTAAGCTTGCGCGGCAGAGCGTACTCGTAGGCGCAACCCGGCATCGTCTGGTGAAACGCCGTATCGAAGACGGCAACGTTCGGGACACCCTTCGCGGCCTTCTCGCACGCCTCGATGCCCTGTAGATTCGCCGGATTGTGTAGCGGCGCAAGGGGGACGCACTTCTGGATGAGCTTCTTCACGGACGCGGTGATCTTCGCGGGCGCGGAGAACTTGTCGCCACCATGGACCACACGATGTCCGATGGCATCCAGTTCCGTCAGAGACTTGATAACTCCAATCTTCTCGTCCGTGAGCACCGCCATCACCTGGGCGATCGCCTCAACGTGGTTCTTCATCAAAACCTCGCGGACCACCTTGTCGCATCCCGTCTTGGTGTAGACGAGACGCGAACCGGCGATGCCGATGCGCTCCACGAGTCCCTTGCAGAGCATCCGTTCGCCCTTCATGTCGAAGAGCTGGAACTTCAGCGACGACGAGCCGCAGTTGACGA
>JBJEWG010000178.1:0-10762 GCA_051884935.1 Kiritimatiellia bacterium
CCGCCACCACGCGGTTGCCCGAGAAGGAGAGCGTGAGCGCGCCGTCCGCCGCCGTTGTGAACCGGGTCGGCGCCCGTGTTGCGGAGATGCCGGCGGGCGCGTGGAGCACGACTTCTCCGAGGCCGCCATCGCCGCCGCGCTCGCGAAGCGTCTGCGGCCCGACCTCGCGAAACTCGTCCAGGGCTGAAGGTCCCTGCCCATGGCCGCAGACTACCTCGTCTCGTCGCTTCAGCCGCTCTCGCTCGACGGCCCGGCGCCCTACACGCGCGACCGCTTCCTTGAGATGTGCCGCGAACAGCTCGGTCCCGAGCCCTTCAAGGCCCATGAGGCCCGCTGGGCGGACCTTGAGGGGCAGCTGCGCAACGCCATCGCCGCCGAGCGCGCCCGCGCCTGCGGGCAGGACCCCGCGAAGTGGCGCCACCCCGTCGAGGGCTGTTCGGTCTACTGGGCCAACCGCGTGGCCGCGGCCTTTCAGGAGAAGGACCCCGCGAAGCGCGACCGCCTGCTCGATCAGGTCCGCTGGGACGCGGCGGGCGAGCTCATCCCCCCGGCCTCCCCGCTCTCCGGCGCGGCGGCCTATGCGTATGCGATCCGGCTTGAGATCGTCCTGCGCCGGAACGCCCTTTCGGCCGAGGCCGGCAACGCCACCTTCGACCGCCTCACCGCGTCCACGAAGATCGACCTCGGCCCCCAGAAGAACTAAAGGAATCTCGTATGTCAGCAACAGGAAAGATCGTCGGCGTCACCGGCAACATGATCACGGTCGCCTTCGACGGCGCCGTCGCCCAGAACGAAGTGGGCTACGCCGTGCTCGGCGACAAGAAGCTCATGGCCGAAATCGTGCGCGTGCGCGGGCGCCGCTGCGATATGCAGGTGTTCGACGCCACGGCGGGCCTCGCCGTGGACGACACGGTCGAGTTCAGCGGCAACCTCCTCGTCGCGGAGCTCGGCCCCGGGATGCTCACGCAGGTCTACGACGGCCTCCAGAATCCGCTGGCGGACCTCGCGGCCGAGGCCGGCAGGATCTCCAAGGACGCCGCCTACTTCCTCCAGCGCGGCCTCTACCTGCCCGGCCTTCCCCGCGACAGGAAGTGGGCCTGGCACCCCACCGCGAAGCCCGGCGACCGCGTGGCGGCCGGCGACGTGCTCGGCTGGGTGCCCGAGGGCATCTTCGACGAGAAGACGATGCCGGGCCACAAGATCATGGTCCCCTTCGCCCTGCGCGGACAGTACACCGTGAAGGCCCTCGCGCCCGCCGGCGACTACACCGTGGTGGAGGACATCGCCACGCTCGCGCCCGTGGACGGCGGCGCGGAGGTGAAGGTGCAGATGATGCAGAGGTGGCCCGTCAAGGTGCCGATCAAGTGCTTCGTCGAGCGCCTCGCCCCCGAGGAGACGCTTGAGACGACCGTCCGCACGATCGACACCTTCTTCCCCGTGGCCGTGGGCGGCACCTACTGCATCCCCGGCCCGTTCGGCGCGGGCAAGACGGTCCTTCAGCAGACGACGGCGCGCTACGCGAAGATCGACGTGGTGATCTCCGCCGCGTGCGGCGAACGCGCGGGCGAGGTGGTGGAGACGCTGAAGGAGTTCCCGCAGCTCACCGACCCCCGCACCGGCAAGTCGCTGATGGAGCGCACGATCATCATCTGCAACACGTCCTCGATGCCGGTCGCCTCCCGCGAGGCCTCCGTCTACACGGCCGTCACCCTCGCGGAGTACTACCGCCAGATGGGGCTGAACGTGCTGGTGCTGGCCGACTCCACGTCCCGCTGGGCGCAGGCGATGCGCGAGCTTTCCGGGCGGCTTGAGGAGATTCCCGGCGAGGAGGCCTTCCCCGCCTATCTCGAATCCCGCATCGCCGCCTTCTACGAACGCGCCGGGCGCGTGCGGCTGCGCAGCGGCGCCATCGGCTCCGTCACGATCGGCGGCACGGTCTCGCCCGCCGGCGGCAACTTCGACGAGCCCGTCACCCAGGCCACGCTCAAGGTGGTCGGCGGCTTCCACGGCCTCTCCCGCGCCCGTTCGGACGCCCGCCGCTACCCCGCCATCGACCCGCTCGACTCCTGGAGCCACTACAACTCCGTCATCAAGCCCGCCGCCCGCGTCGAACGCGCCCGCGCCATGCTCCGCAAGGGCAGCGAGGTCGGGCAGATGATGAAGGTCGTCGGCGAGGAGGGCACGTCCCTTGAGGACTTCACCTGCTATCTGAAGGCCGAGTTCCTCGACGCCGTCTACCTCCAGCAGAACGCCTTCTCCGACTCCGACGCCTCCACGCCGGTCGAACGCCAGCAGATCATGTTCGAGATCGTCGAGAAGGCCCTCTTCACGAACTACAGGTTCGGGACGAAGGACGAGACGCGCCGCTTCTTCATGGACCTCCAGCAGACCTTCATCGACTGGAACGACAAGAAGATGGACTCCGCGGACTTCAAGCAGATCCGCGAGCAGCTGATCGCCAAGATCGACGCCGCCCGCGCCTAGCGGAGCGTCACGGGGCCGAGCAGCCCCGAGGGAAGGCGCGCGTCCGCAGGCTTGTACGGATTGATGTTCGTATGGGTGACGCGCCGCCCTTCCGGGAGCGCCGAGTCGCCGATCAGCCGATTCGGCCACAGGTTCGTCACGCGGATTTCGAGTTCATTCCCCTGCGCGCGGAGGGCGTCCCCGACGGGGAGCGCGAACGGCGACGTCCAGACGATGCCGAGGGACTTTCCATTGAGCACGACCTCTGCCACGTTCAGCACCGTGCCGAGATCGAGGACGGCGGCGGCCGAGGGGTTCGGCGCGTCGAAGGTCGTGCGGTAGACGGCCGTGCCGGAGTAGTCGCGGATGCCGGGGACGTCGAACGCGGTCCAGTCCTTCAACGCGGGCATCTCGACGGGGGCCGCGGGGCCGCCCCAGGCGGGATCGAACGAGACCTTCCACGGCGTGTCGATTGTCTGCGCACGGCGCCGTGGGGCCTCGGCCTCGGGCTGTCGGCCGGATTCCCCGAAGACCACGAACGCCGAGCCGAAGCGCGGCAGGGATATCTCCACCTGCCCCGCATCGACGCGCACGCCGCGCCGCACGCCCGTCACGGGGTCCCACAGCTCGGCGCAGGGGAGCGCGGTGCGGAAGCGTCCCGTGAAGGTCTGCGGCGCGTCGCCCGGGTTGGAGAGGAAGTAGATCTCGTTCGTCGGCGTGGTGCGGTGCACCCAGTCGATTGCGGCCTCACCGGCGACGACGGAGAAGTCCGGGGGCAGCCCTTCCCGCACGACCGCCCCGTCGGCGACGACGCGGCCGCGTCCGACCGCGCGCGAGGCCGCCTGCCGGGAGCCGCGCGGCCCCCAGAGCGCGTCGGCGGCGGCATGGTAGCGCGCGCTCGACTCGTTCATGCTCGTGGGGCCATCCGGACGCGGCCCCACAAGCGTCGCGCCCGCTTCGACGAGGCCCCGCAGCTTCAGCATCGCCGCCTCGCCAATCGGGTGCCGCACAGGCGGGAAGCTCTTGATCGCGCGCGCGCCGGGGTCGAGGTTCGCGCGGGCCTTCGGGTTGAGGCCCGAGAGCATGAGGGCCTTGTAGCGCGCGCCCGAGGGCAGGACGACCTCGCCCGCCTCCACGCGCGCCCGCAGCAGAAGCTCCGTCGGGCAGAGATCGTAGTCGTAGCCCGCGCCCAGCGCGTCCGCCGGGGCCTTCATCCCCGCGAAGACGCCGATGGCGTCGCCCGCGTAGAGCAGCGCGTCCGCCGCGAAGCGCCCCTGCGAGAGCATCCAGGAACAGCGCGAGAGGTAGAGGTTCAGGGCGCGGGACTGCTCGAACCAGGTCGTCTGCGGATTGTAGTGCGTGCCGACGTTGCGGATGCGCCCCGGGCGGTCGGTGAGGGAGGGCGAGAGCATCATCCCGTGGTAGCACACGCGGGTGAGGCCGTCGCAGAACGCGCGGTCCGCGCAGGGCTTCATCGTCTCGGGCGACTCGATCCAGTAGGTGTTGATGGTGGTGAAGGCCTCGGCGAGGACCTCGCCCAGGCCGTAGACGTGGGCGGCGGTGGCGGCGTCCCGCAGCATGAACCGCTGCGGGGGCGCGGGCCGGTGCGCGCTGGGCATCCAGAACTCGCCCATCGCCACGTCGCAGCGCCCCTGCATGCGGCGCACGTCGCCCTGCTTCTGGTGCGGCCCCGCGGCCTCAGCGATCGAGCGGAGGCCGTGCCGATTCGCCACGGTCTTCTGATAGGCGTAGTGGTTCTCGGCGATGAGCTCCGAGACCGTCTCGTCGAAGTCGCGCAGGAAGCGGCTCTGCTTCCCGGCGTCCTCAAGGCGGATGCCGGCCTTCGCGGGCAGCCAGGGCAGGATGTCGTAGCCGCGGCGGGCGCGGAACTCCTCGGGGAACGAATCCGTCCAGCTCACCGTGCCCGCCTCCCAGCTGTCGCACATCACGGCGGCGAGCGCCCGCCGCTCGTCGGGCGCAAGCGCCGCGAGGAACGGGTCCATCACGCGGGCCCAGTGCGCGTCGAACGCCGCGCGGCTCATGTGGTCGATGTAGCAGCCCATCCAGCCGAACACCTTCGGCACGAAGCCGACGCGGAGAAGCGTCCACTCGCCGGACGGGGCGTCGGGCCAGGTCAGCTCCTCCGTCTTCGGGTCGAAGGCGCGCGTCAGATCGCGGACGGCGGAGACGGGCACGAAGTCCCGTGACTTCGGCACGGCCAGCACGGCGACGTCCCAGTAGTATTTCGGCGAACCATCCGCGTTCTTGGGCGTGGTCTCGACGCCCTTCTTCGGGAGGCGCACGCGCACCGTGCCGCCGCCGGTCGCGGTCGCCGTCGTGAAGACGACGTCCTTCTGCGCGTGGCGGGGGTCGGTCTGATGGTGGCCGCACCCCGCGTTGCCGATGCAGACGACGCCCTCAAGGCCGAGGCGGCTGGCTTCGTGGAGCGCCCACTTCGCCTTGGCGATCCACTGCGGGCGGGTTGGGTCGCCGCCATAGATGTGGAAGCCGCCCACCCCCACGCGGGCAAGCCCCTCCAGGTCGCGCGTCACCGCCGCGTCCGGGGCCTCTTCGGTGAACCACCACCAGACCTGCGGACGGTTCTCGCGCGGCGGGGCGAGAAAGCCCTCCTCAAGCGTCGGCCGGGCGAGGCACGAAAGTGAGACGGCAAGCGAAAGGAACAAGAACAGCGTGCGCATGGGCAACCTCGTTGGGATCAATCAGGATTCAAACAGGGAAATGGCGTTCGCCGTCGTCAGCGCGGCGAAGGTCTCAAGGTCCATCCGCCGCTCCTCGGCGAGGCGCCGGGCGGTGTGGACGACAAAGGCGGGTTCGCAGGGGCGCCCCCGCAGCGGGACGGGCGAGAGATAGGGGGAGTCCGTCTCGACGAGAATGCGGTCGTCGGGCACGTAGCGCGCCGAGGCGCGCACCACGTCCGCGGTCTTGAACGTCGCGATGCCGGAGAAGGAAATCATGAACCCCCGGTCCAGCGCCTTCCCCGCGAAGGCCGGCGCGCCCGTGTAGGAGTGGATCACGCCGCGCAGGCGGTCGCCGTGGCGCCAGGGCACTTCATCCAGCACGCCGAGCGTCGCGTCGTCCGCCTCGCGCGTGTGGATGACGACGGGGAGGGCCCGTTCATCCGCGAGCGCGAGCTGGCGCGCGAAGAGGTCGCACTGCGCCCGCAGCGTCTGCGGCGTGTAGTGGCAGTCCAGCCCGATCTCGCCGAGGGCCGCGACGCGGGGGGCGTGGGCGGCGAGCAGGTCCGGGAGGGCGCGCAGGCGATCCTCCACGTCGTCGAGCTGGTCGCGGTCCCAGCCCAGCGCGACGCGGCCCGGCGCGCGGAGCGCGTTGCGGTTCAACTCTTCGCTGCCGCCGATGGCGAGAATCCGCGTGACGCCCGCTTCGGCGGCCCGGGCGCAGATCGCCGCGACGTCGTCGCCGTCGCCGAAGTGCGCGTGCGTGTCGTAGAGCGTCACGCCGGTTCCTCAAGAAGCGCCACGCAGTGCACCGCGATGCCAAGCCCCGCGCCGACGTCGTCCATTCGCTCGTTCGTCTTGCCCTTCACGGAGACGCAGGAGACGTCGATGCCGAGAAGCCCCGCGAGGCGGGCGCGGATGGCGTCGATGTGCGGGCGCAGCTTCGGCCGTTCACAGATGACCGTGGCGTCCACATTGCCCACGCGGAACCCGTTCGCCGCGAGTTCGGCGACGACGGCGGCGAGCAGCTTCGCCGAGTCGGCGCCCGCGTAGGCGGGGTCCGTGTCGGGGAAATGGGAGCCGATGTCGCCCCGCGCCGCCGCGCCGAGCAGCGCGTCGATCAGGGCGTGGATGAGCACGTCGGCGTCCGAATGGCCCAGCAGCCCCGCGGCGCCGGGTATCTCGACGCCGCCGAGCACCAGCCGACGACCCTCCGCGAATCGGTGGGAGTCGTACCCAACGCCGATGCGCATCAGTTGTCCTGTTCGAGGCGGATGGACGCGATGACGACCTGCGCGTCCTTCACGCCGACGGGGTCGAAGCGGAAGTGGTTCACGCGCGCGCGCCACGCGCGGTTCTTCGCCACGGGGAAGACGTACTCGTGGAATTCGCCGTCGCACACAAGCGGGCGGACGATGCTCGCGCCCTCGCGGGGCTCGCCTGCGGGCGGCGCCCAGAAGAGCTGGGCCGATGTGGCCGGCCCCGTCACCTTCATCTTCACCACCACGCGCGTGAACGACCGCGCCTCCAGGGGCGCGAAGTTGCAGACGATGGCGGGATCGTAGGAGGTCGATTTGAAGGAGAGGCCCTGCGGCGTGGCGGCGAAGTCGGTGATGTTCATGAGGGGCCGCCAGCCGTGCTCCCCGGCGTCGGTGAAGTCCCACGCGGTCGCGCGCGCGGGCGGCGCGGGCGGTGGCAGGTCATAGGGGCCAAGCCCGACGTCCTTCGGGCCGTAGTTGAGCGGCCAGCCCGACGCGGGCTTCCGGCAGAAGGTCTCGCGCACGGCCTCGTAGAAGCCAAAGCCGTGCTCGGTGTTCGGCTCCGCATAGGAGCCCTCGCCCCACTCGTTCAGCGGCGCCAGGCAGAGACGCTTCACGCCCGTCGCGTCGGCGAAGGTCTTCGCCGCGCGGCAGATGCGGCGGAAGTCGGCGACGTTCTTACCGTAGATCTCGCAGCCGTCGTTCCAGGGGCGGTCGTCCCAGCCGGTGGAGAGGTTCGGCAGGAACGGGAGGATGTCCTTCGCCTCCTGCTGCTTCCACCAATTCGCCGGGTTGGCGTCGGCGACGGCGCTGTAGGGGAAGCGGCGATTGGAGTCGCAGCGGCCGCCGTGGCTCATGAAGTGGTAGATGCCGGTCATGTCGAAGCCGACATCCTTGTAGTACTGGATCGTCTTCGGGGCGCAGTCCGCCTCGGGCCACTTCATCGCGATGAAGTAGATGCCCTTGAAGCCCGCCGCGCGCGCCATTTCGCGGGAGACGTCGAGAAGCCGCCGGCAGCCGCCGTCGGGCACGTCGCGGTCCATGTTCTGCGCGTTCCAGATCCACACGACGGGCTTGTCGTCGATCCGCAGGTACTCGGGCGTGTTGAAGTAGTTCTCGATCCAGAACTTCGTGGCGGCACGCTGGTCCTCGACGGAATGGCTGCCGGGGGGATTGTGGTTGGCCCACATCATCGCCCACTTGAGGTGCCGGCGGTACTTCGCCTTGTAGAAGGCCTTCACCCAGTGGTCGTGGTGCTGGCTGCCCTTGTGCCAGTACCAATCGACGTAGAGCGTGCGGATGCCGTTCTCGACGAGCCACTTGATCTGCCAGTCCACGCACTCGGGGTTCGCCTCGTCATACCAGCCAAGGACGGGGCGGCGCTCGGGGCAGACCTTCCACACGCGCTCCCAGGCCTGGACCTTCGACCAGCCGGGGAAGTAGAGCGCGGCGATGTCGTAGTCCGTCTCAACCGGCTTCGGCTCCGGCACGTAGGCGGCCTTCGGAAGATTCAGGGAGGGCAGCACGGAGACGGGCACCTCGACGGGGACGGCGGGGTGGCCGTCGCAACGGAATTCGAAGCGGGCGGTGAACGCACGGGGCGCGGCGCAGGAGAGAACGACCGAGAACGTCGTCGATTCACAGCCTGGGACGTCCCGCGGCAGACGGGAGGCCGCCGCGTCGATGCGGACGTCATCCGGCAGGGCGGTCGGAACAAGGCGGACGTTCTTCGCGGTCCGCGTGCCGAGGTTCTCGACGAGGATCGTGAGGGGGACGGGCGAGCCGACCCGGTTGAAGGCATCGGCCATACGGGCGCCCTTGACCACGAGATCCGCAGGGAGGTCCGGCTCTTCGGCGACGAACGTGAGATCCGTCGGCGCGGCGACGCCGGCGGGCGTCTCCACGCGCATCAGGCCGATCGTCCCCTTCCAGGCACGGCGGCCGAAAAGCCCGAGGAAATAACGATGGCGGCGCCCGTCGCCCGGCACCCGCACCGTCTCCTTCTGAACGCCGCTCTCGCCGTCGCCCGCCCAGAGAACTTCGGCAAGGGCGTTGGTCTCGGCCACGAGGGAGAACGTCACGCCCACGCGGTCCGTGACGTCAACGGCAATCGTATCCGCGCCGTCCACGATCTCCAGCCGCTCGATCTCGAAGGCGCCGCCGTCATGGGCGGAGGCGGGAAAGTCGAGGCGCAGCCTACCGATGGTCTTCTCGCCCTGCCAATAGGGACGCAGGCGGTATTCGTGCCAGGCGCCGTCCCCGATCCATTCAAAACCGATGGACAGCTTCTGCTTCGCGCCTTCACCGGGCCGCATCCAGAAGAGTTCGCCGCGACCGCCCCGATCGCCCTTCGCGCGGAAGACGACCTCCTGGCCCGCCTTCGCGGGAATCTTAAATGTCGAACTGTAGAGATGCCCGTCGGTGCCGGAACAGACGGCCTTCAGTTTCGCGCCTTCGACCGTCACGGTCTTGATCTGATGCGCCCCGACCGTCCAGTCTCGGAGGGCGTCGCCCGTCCACAGAGGCGCGGCGAGGAGGGAACTGGCCGCCAGGGAAATGGCGGCGAAGGTTGCTATGTGTTTCATGGGACGGTATTCTAGCATATTCGGCAGAGACAGAAAAGGCACGGCGCAGAACGCCGTGCCCTTTGCTGAATTCCCGCAGGGGAAATTTACTTCGCGATCACGCGGACCATCTCAAGAACCTTGTTCGAGTAGCCCCACTCGTTGTCGTACCACGCGCAGACCTTGACGAACGTCGGGTCGAGCTGGATGCCGGCCTTGACGTCGAACACGGAGGTCTTGGACTCGTTGCGGAAGTCGGTGGAGACGACAGCCTCATCCGTGTAGCCGAGCACGCCGGCGAGACCGCCCTCGCACACGCACTTCTCGGAGGCGGCCTTCATCGCCGCGCAGATTTCCTCGTAGGACGCCGGCTTCTCGAGCTCGGCCGTGAGGTCGACGAACGAGACGTCAGACGTGGGAACGCGGACGGACATGCCGGTGAGCTTGCCGTTGAGGGCCGGGAGAACCTTGCCGACGGCCTTGGCCGCGCCCGTGGAGGACGGAATCATGTTCTCGAGGATGCCGCGGCCACCGCGCCAGTCCTTCTTGGACGGGCCATCGACCGTCTTCTGCGTCGCCGTGGCGGCGTGGATCGTCGTCATGAGGCCGCGCTTGATGCCGAAGTTGTCGTTGAGGACCTTGGAGATCGGCGCGAGGCAGTTCGTCGTGCAGGAGGCGTTGGAGATGATGTCCTGGCCGGCGTACGTCGTGTGGTTGACGCCGTAGACGAACATCGGGGTCGCGTCCTTGGACGGCGCGGACATGATGACCTTCTTCGCACCGGCGGTGATGTGCTGACGGGCCTTCTCGTCCGTGAGGAAGAGACCGGTGGACTCGACGACGACTTCAGCGCCGACTTCGTTCCACTTGAGCTGGGTCGGGTCCTTCTCGGCCGTGAGGCGGATGGACTTGCCGTTGACGATCATCGTGCTGCCTTCGACCTTGATGTCGCCCTTGAACGTGCCGTGCACGGAGTCGTACTTCAGCATGTAGGCGAGGTAGTCGGGGTCGAGGAGGTCGTTGATGCCGACGATCTCGATGTCATTCGCGAAGTTCTCAACCGCGGCGCGGAACACCATGCGGCCGATACGGCCGAAGCCGTTGATACCAACCTTGATAGCCATTTCTTTGTTACTCCTTCTAGATCCCCGCGGAAGACCTTCCTCCGTCGGAAAATTGGGTATAAATATATCAAATCCCGCCGGGACAGTCAAGCGTCCCCGTTCGGCAATTTTACGCTGACGCGGAAAACAGAAAAGCCGCCAACATCTGGCGGCCTCGTGCTGTCCGATCTGGTGGAGATAAGGGGAGTCGAACCCCTGACCTTCTCAATGCCATTTTTCCCCGAACCGAGGACGACCGCGACCGGCCAGCCCGTTTCGGGGATTTTCGGGACATTTGAAGACATCGGCGACCCCATCTTTTCCCACGAACCCGCTTGTGTTGTAGTTTTGTTGTAAACCCCGACGACACCCGCCGCCGGGAAATCATCAGCCGCGAACGCGGACAGTTCCCGACGACAGATCGCGGCCGCACTTCGGGCAGACCGTTGCGCCGGGGTACATATACTCGCGGCAATACGGACACCGCGTTTTGAGCATGAGCGCGAACAGGAACCCGACAACCGGGATCAGCGCGAAGAAGTACGCGACCCAGCGGCCGCGCCGTTTTGCGACCCAGCAACAGCCGCACACGTTCGCGGCGAGAAGTAGAAGCGGAAATATTGCGTCCATCTGTCGTCCTTTCATTTGCTGGCAACTTGCCAGCCATTTGCCCGGCG
>JBJEWG010000179.1:0-2062 GCA_051884935.1 Kiritimatiellia bacterium
TCGAGGCCGCCCTACCGATCGTTGCCGAACCCATGTATTTCATTGCCGCTTCCATAGGGGACTGTCCCCACGCAAGATCACGGTGCGGACCGATTTCAAAGAACGAGCCGAGACGGAGCGCGAAGCATCCGGGGCGGGGCGGTCACGAGGCGCAGGGGCGCGCGGAAAGCGACGCGCGGGCGGACCCGCGGATTCGCCCCGGGCGGCGACGGGAGGTATTCCGACCGAGCCGGACGGGGCGAAGGCGCGGAGGCCGGCCGTGCGGGGCCTTTCCGTTCGCCCCGGAGCCGGCGGTGCCGCCCCGTCCCGGGCCTGTCGACCGTGCACGTGCGGCGGATTCCGGGGCCGCAAGCCGAACGAACCTCACGCGGAAGGCCGTCGGACGAAGGATTCGCGCCCGCCGCCAGATGTCCATCTGCGGCGCGGCGCGAAGACAAGGCCCGGCGGCCTTCCGCGGACGGGCGTACGGTTGCCCCGGAATCCGCCGCGCCTCACCCACACGGACGCGGACATAGACAAACCCATTTTTCTTTCCTGACAGAACGACCACGTTCTGTCGCTGCCGCAGAGCCTCATTCGAGGGTGTACAACTTCTCTGCCGATCCAGAGGCCTCGTTTTACTTCGCCTTCAGCAGTACCACGGCGAAGGAGCGCGGCGGCAGGGCCGCATCAGCGGGGATATCGTTCGCGGAGACGACGGCATCCGTCTTCTCGCCGTCCGTATAACGGACCGAAACGACGCTGTAGCCATCCAGCTTGCAAGAGATGGGCATCGGCTGATCGGTATCATTGGCACAGAAGATGGCCGCGGCGTTCCCCTTCTTCGCGGCACAGACGGAGAGGCCCTTCGTGCCGTCCGTCGTCGCCTTCACCGCCTGGCCGAGCTTGCGCAGCTCGTTGAAGGCCATGAATGCGTAGTAGGCCTTGTGCGGCTTGTAGGTCATCGGGTTGAAGAGCGGGGAGTAGTTGCCGAGACCGCAACGGGCGTCGTAGATGCAGGCGACGGCACAGGGGCCGTTCTGCAGTTCAATCAGCTCGGTGGCGATGCCGGACGCCTGCTTGTCCGTGCCCAGGTTGTCGTGGTTCACATACGGCAGCCACTCGTTGAAGTGCCGCTCGGTACGGTCCGCCGTAAAACCATATTCGTTCAAATGCTCGTCGGCAAAGCGGATCTGGCGCAATGCCTCCTCCGGCGCGGAATAGGAGTGGAAGGAGAAGAAGTCCAGCGGCCAGCCGTTCGCCTTCACCGCCTTGAGGAATTCATGCGAGCAGGTGACGAAGTACTCCATACGCGGGGACGAATGCGCCGCCGCCACGTGTCCCGAACCGACGCCGGCATAGTAGCCGCAGCTACCATAGCCGCCGATCTTCAGATACGGGAATTTGGCCTTGAGATACGGCGCCACAGTCCCGTAGAAGCGGATGTACTCCGAGAACGGCGCGCGGAACATCGGATTGCGCGACAGGTCGGGATTGTTCTCGGGCTCGTTCCAGATCTCCCAGTAGGTGATCTTCATCCGGTGCCCCTCCGCCCAGCCCTCGGTGTAGTGGCGGATCACATGCTCGCAGATGCGCCCCCACTTGGCGAAGTCCTTCGGCGGCTGACTGCGCCGCGGGGCGAATCCCTGCTCGGCGAAGTTCTCGATGGTGATGCCCAAACGGAAATAGGGCTCGACGCCATTCGCCACGAGCGCCTTGAGAAGCGCGTCCGTCATGTCGAAGCGGTAGTTTTTCGGGTCCGTCTCGTCCGCGTCGAAGTCCGGGAAGAGATTCGGGATGTCCACCCAGAGCCCCTGCCCAAGCCAGCCGCCCACGTCGTGGAGACGTGAATAGGGGATGCCCGCCTCTTTGAGATAGTGCATCATCCGGAAGTGGGCCGGACCGCCCAGCATCGGCGGCTGGCCGACGCCGTTCACGGGCTTCACCGGGCCAACCACGGAATCGAAGTCGACACGGATCTCCGCCGCGGACGCAACAAGGGTGAACACCGACACGACCAGGCCCATCAACCCGGCCAGTCCCAGAGTGGATTTGGAGTTTTTCATATTCATTTCCAAAGAGG
>JBJEWG010000180.1:0-10742 GCA_051884935.1 Kiritimatiellia bacterium
CTTGCGCAACCAAACAAATTCTCTTGCGCAAGTGAACAGATTTAGTTGCGCAACTAAATCAATTCACTTGCGCAACCCAGTCCCAAATCACCCCGACACTTGACCGGATGGTAGCGCGACCCTCGACCGCTCCCTCCTAGACGAAACGCCCGCCCCTCCTAGACCACCCCGCGTTCCCCTCTAGGTGAACCCGCGTGCCCACCGAGACGATCCCCCGCCGCCCACCCCGCCACATCCACCGACCCACCGCCCGGTTTTAGAAACTCCGAGCGTTTACAAAGGGCTCCGCTAACGCTCCGCCTGAGGCTTCGCGCTCCCTCAACGGCCTTTCTTTGACCCAATGGCGACTGATTTTGAATCGGCGTCTTCGACGCCGGGAAATTCCCCGCCTGCGGCTTCGCACCTTTCACCTTTCAACGGCCTCTCACCATCAAACGGCTTCTCGCCATCAAAAGGACACGACAAGAAGCCTGTTTTCGGTTCGGTGGCAGGCGTCCGCCCCTGCCAACCCCTACCCCCTCATATACCAGCCCCCATTCCTTATATATATAGGTACAACCTTATATACAAGGGAGAAGAGAGAGGCAAGTGGTCAGTGGTGGTGGTGGACAGGGAGTAAATGGCCAAGGGATAGACAAGAAATGACCGCAGATACGGGGACGGAGGATAAAACAAAATCCACGGGACAGATGGTCCCGTGGATCTTGCCGGAATCTTACCAGATGTCGGCAACAAACCTAGCGCGTCGTCCAGTACGGTGCATTCGCCGGCGCGGCGAGATAGCCGGCGCAGGTGTCGCAGCACTTGCAGAGAATCATCTGGAAGCCCGCCATCTCCTGAACCGTGAGCAGTTCATCGCACTTGCCGGGCAGCACCGTCACGCCCATCGCCTCAAGCATCTGCTTCGCCTTGCGATAGCAGATGAGCATTTCCATCGTCGTGGTTGCGCCCGAGCCGTTGATGAGCAAGAGGGCCTTGTCGCCGGAGGCGATCTTCGTCGCCTTCACGAGCGAAGGAAGCATCTTCTCGACGGTCTCGTCCGCCGAGCACATCTTCGTGATGCCGCCGCCGCCCTCGCCGTGCTGGCCCATGCCGATCTCCATCTCGTCGTCCGCGAGGGAGCCGATCTCGCCGCCATTCTGCGGGTGCGTGGCGGTTTTGAGCGCGACGGAGAGGGTCGCGATGCCCGCGTTGAACGCATTGGCGAGCTCGACGATCTCGTCGAGGCTGTGGCCCGCCTCGGCCGCCGCACCGACGACCTTGATGAACGGAATCACGCCGCCAAGGCCGCGCTTATCCTCGATCGGCGTATCCGGACCCTGGGCGATGTCGTCGTGGATCACAATCTCGACCACCTTGAGGCCGGCCTTCTGCGCCTTGCGCATGGCCTTCGAACCGCTCATGCGGTCGCCGTTGTGGTTGAGCGTGATGAGCAGCGTGCCCGCGTCGCGCTTGACGTAGTCGAGCGCCTCGAACACCTTCTCGCCGCCCGGCGCGGCGAAGATGTCGCCGGCGACACACGCATCGAGCATGCCTTCGCCCACAAAGCCGTGCATCGCGGGCTCGTGGCCGGAACCGCCGAACGCGACGAGCGCGACCTTGTCGGCCGCCTTCGGCGTCTTACGCACGACGATCTTCTCGTTGACGAGCGCGAGCGTGTCGGAATAGCACCCGACGAGTCCCTCAAGAAGCTCCTTGGTGAGGTTCGCGGGGTCGTTGATGAACTTCTTCATTGGCATGGGAATCCTCCAGCTCTATGATGCGTCAGTCCTGGAAGAACTCGACCTGCGGGCCGTTCTTGTAGCCCACGTAGGCAATCGCGCAGGTGCCGCCGAGGGGGTACTTCGGCAGCAGAACCTCGGCGCCCTCGGCGACGGCCTCATCGACCGCGGCCTGCACGTCGGCGACCTTGTACGCCACATGGGGCTCGGCGACCATGCGCCATGCGCACATCGTATTGGGCTCCCAGTAGAGATACTCGATGTCGTAGTCCTTATTGTAGCCAATCCAGACCTTGAGGCCCTCCATGTAGTTCATGCCGTCCATCTTGGCGGGAACGGGGAGCCCCGTGTGCATATACGTCTTCGCAAGCGTCATTTCAAACTCCTTTCCGAGAAGCGTGTGGATGTGATCAGAACACGACGCCGGGAACCGAGAAGCGGTTGCACTTGCTGTCGTGGAAGTTCGCGAACTCCGTGACGATCGCGCCTTCGGTGCCGCCCATCATGAAGTGCCAGGTGCAGGCCTTCGGGAGCTTGTGCGCGATGCCGTCGGCCTCCCACTTCTCGACGTGGAGGGACTTCAGGATCGTGGGCTTGTCGGCCGCGTGGTCGTAGAGCAGCGCCGAGAGATTCGCCTTCGCCTCGGGGAACTTGTCGAGGTTGGGCTCGCCCACTTCGGAGAAGGCGTAGACCCAGCCGTGGCGCACGAGCCAGCTTTCCATCTTCGCGGGCAGCACCTTGTCGAAGGTCTGGCCCGTCCAGCGGTCCTGCCAGACGCTCTTATCGACCTTCTGCGAGACGTGGCTATGCTCGGGGATGGACTGGAGCGGCAGCAGGAAGATGTCGTGGCCGAAGTACTCCTCCTTGATCTCGTCCACCCAGATCACGCCACCCATGCCGTACTTCACGAAGTCGCCCTTGCCGAAGTCCAGCGCCCAGAAGCCGAGATACTGCGTGTTGGGCGTCTGCTTCGTCTGCTTGAGCATGAAGTCCTCGTCCGTGAAGGAGCGGAAGACGGGATAGCCGAACTTGCGCATGAGGTCGAAGTAGGCCTCCTTCGCCTTCGCCCCGTCAAACTTCCCGTCCTTGTAGAAATCAGCGTTCGTCATCTTGTTGCATCCTTTCTTGCTGCATCCGCAGGCCGCGCCGTTCGTGGCGCAGCCAGACACCAAACCGGCCGCCATGGCCATCGCGGCCGCACTCGCGCCCGCGGTTATGAATTCACGTCTATTCATCGCGTTCTTCCCTTTCTGTAAAAGTCACCGCCGAGGCGGCGTGCCCGCGCGCCGCGCGCGGGAGGCCCCAGCCGCTCACGCCAGCTTTGCCCGCCCCACGAGCTTCATCAGCACGAACGTGGAGATGGCGGAGACGACGAGGAACCCGCCGCCCAGCGCGTAGCCGCCCACGCCGCCCACGGCGTAGATCAGATAGCCGCAGCCGAAGAGGCACGTCCACACGGCGAGGCAGCCCACGACCATGCAGAGCACGCCCATCGGCAGTTCCCTGAGGTCCGCGTGGATCAGCCGGTCGAACGCCGCGAGCGTCTCCTTCGGCTCCTTCGGCGTCGCAAAGGTCACCGCCAGCCAGCCAAGCGTGGTGACGAACACGCCGAGAACGAGCTTCCACGCGCCAAGCGTGAACCACTCCGCGCGCCAGCCGGAGGTCAGCCAGCCCTCAAGCCCGCACGCCGGCGCGCCCCACTGGAAGAAGCACGCGACGAGGAAGGAGATGACCATCGCGGAAATCTCGCTCCAGGCGTTCAGACGATGCCAGAACCAGCGCAGAATGTAGATGAGGCCCGTGCCGGCGCCAATCTGCAGAATGAGGTCGAAGCCGCCCTTCGCGTTCTGGAGGACAAGCGCCATGACCGCGCAGCCGACGAGCAGCAGCAGCATGAAGGCGCGCCCCATGAACACCTGCCACCGCGGACTCGCCTTCGGGTTGACGAAGCGTACGTAGAAGTCCTGCACGAGGTACGACGACCCCCAGTTGAGGTGGGTTGCGATCGTCGACATGTAGGCCGCGATCAGCGAGGCCGCGACGAGGCCGAGCCAGCCGGCCGGCAAGCGGGAGATCATCGCCGGATACGCCATGTCGTCCTTCACGAACTGCGCCGCCGCGTCCGGGAACGCCGCCTGAAGGGACGCCACGTCCGGGAACACGACGAGCGAGGCGAGGGCCACGATGAGCCACGGCCAGCTGCGGAGCGCATAGTGGAGGAAGTTGAAGAGCATCACCGCCCCCACGGCGTTCGTCTCGTCCTTCGCGGAGAGCATCCGCTGCGCGATGTAGCCGCCGCCGCCGGGCTCGGCGCCCGGATACCAGGTCGCCCACCACTGCACGGCGACCGGCAGAATGAGAACCGTCATCAGCGTTGACTTCCAGCCGGGGCCCGAGACCGCCGGCACCATGGAGAGCTTGTCCGCCACGGCGGGGTTCCCGAAGAGCGAGGCCAGCGTGCCCGTGCCGTCCGGCCCGCACATCCTCACCGCGAAGCAGGCGGCGGCGATTGCGCCGATCATGGCGACCGTGTATTGGTAGAAGTCCGCCCAGATCGACCCAGTGAGGCCGCCGAGCGTCGCGTAGATTCCCACGGAGACGAGCGCCACCGCCAGCGTCACCGCAGGCGAGAGCCCGAAGATCGTCGCACCGATCTTGATCGCCGCGAGCGAGACCGTGCCCATGATGATGACGTTGAAGACGAGCCCGAGGTAGACGGCGCGAAAGCCGCGCAGCGCCTTCGCCGGCGCGCCCGCATAGCGGATTTCATAGAAGCCCAGGTCCGTCGAAAGCGCGCTTCGCCGCCAGAGCTTCGCGTAGACGAACACGGTCAGCATGCCCGTGAGCAGAAAGGCCCACCATGCCCAGTTGCCGGCGACGCCCTGGGTGCGGACAAGGTCCGTCACCAGATTCGGCGTGTCGCACGAGAACGTGCAGGCCACCATCGAAACGCCCAACAGCCACCAGGGCATGGAACGCCCCGAGAGGAAGAAGTCCTCCGCCGACTTCGACGCGCGCTTCGCGGCCCACGCGCCGACGACGATGACGCTGAGAAGGAATCCGACGATGATCGTCAGGTCAAGGCACGACAACCGACTCATCTCATTCAACCTCCAGCTTGACGTCCGGGAACCACTTCTGCGCCCACTTCGCGCACTCCTCGAACTCCTTCGCCGCCTTCTTCACGTAGACCGGCGCGACTTCGGCCGCACCCTCGACCTCCGTGTAGAGAAGCTGGAGCGTGAGCGCCGCGCCGAGCATCTGCTTGGACCACGGGAGCGGCCCCGTGTGGAGCCTGTCGCGCCCCTTCAGGACGAGTTCGTTGAGGAGCTGGTTCATGTACCCCACGTTGTCCTTCTTGCCGTAGAAGCGGCGCCACTCGATCTTCTGGGCGCGGCCCGCGATCCTCTTGCCCTTCTTCGTCGTGTACGCCTGGATCGTGATGGTCTTCGGGTCAACCGCCGAGACCTCGGCGCCGTCCTTGAACCTGAAGCCCTTCGCCTTTGCGATGAACAGGCGCTGAAGCTCCTGCATATACTGCACCTTGGTCATCTGCGAGCGGACCTCGTCCTTGCCCTCCGGCGTCGTCGTATCTTCGAGCAGCCGCTGCAGCTGGCGCAGCGCGGGCTCCCAGTCGAGGCTCTTCAGGCGGTCATCGACGAGCGCGTCGAACATCGTCTGCGCGGCCTTCGCCTCCTCCTCGGCCTTCGCCTTGCGCTCCTCGGCGGCCTTCGCCGCCGCGGCCTCCTTCGCCTCCTTCTCGGCCTTCGCCTTCGCCTCGCGTGCGGCCTTGTCGACCATGCGCTTGATCTGCTGCTGGGCCGTGCGCACGAGGGAGACGGACCGCGTACGGATCACGGCCGCCTTGCGCTGCGTCTGCTCGACGCACTTCATGCCCTTGATCTGCTCGAAGCCCTCCACGAGCGTCTGAGAGAGCTTCGCGAGCGCGCGGACCGTCGCCTCGTCCTCGCCTGTCAGCTTCTCGACGGCCTTTCCCTTCTCCAGAAGCAGCTTCACGCTGCCCTGGACGCGGATATTGGCCGCGCGGCACGCATAGACGTCCGCCCACAGCTCGATGAACTGCCTCACGGCGGCGGGCACCGCGATCTCGGGCTCCTCCTCGGCCTCTTCCTCCGCAGGCTTGGCCTCGGCGGGCGCCTTCTTGGCCGTCCCGGCCGCAGCCGCGACGGCATTCGTGCCCGCTGCGGCGGCAACCGTATTCGTGCCCGCGACGGCCGCCACGGCGTTCGTACCCGCCGCGGCAACCGCGTTCGTGCCTGCGGGCTTCACCTCGACCGCGGCCTTCGCCTGCGCGGCGGCGGCAAAGAGCTGGTTCGTGAACGCGATCGCGTCCGCGATGTCCTTCGTCGGCGGCGCTTCGATGAACGGCATCGCGACGGCCTTCAGATCGTCCGGCACGGCGGCCTTCAGCTGACGCACCGCCTCGGCCATCTCCTTGTCGCCCTTCGCGACGAGCTCCTGGAACTCGACGCCGAACTTCTCGACGGACTTCAGCGTCGTCTCGACGGCGGACCTCGCCCGGTCGCGCGTCTCGACGAGCTGCTGGTGGGCCTCGCGCTTCTCGCGCTCCTGCTCGGCGTGGACGTACCAGAAGAGCCCGCCCACGACCAGCATGATGAGCAGCACCACGCCGCCGGCGACCATGCCGACGATCGCGCCGACGCCGAGATGCTTCTTGCCGTCACCCTCCTCGCCCTCGATGGGATCGAGCTCCGCGATGTCCGCCACAGCCGGTGCCTGCTCCTCGGCCGTCAGCTTCATGTTGATCTTCGTGCCCCTGATCTTCACCTTGGGCGCCGCCATCTTCGAGGTCTTGACCGGCCCCGCCTTCGAGAGGAAGCGCTTGAAGTCGCCGAGCAGCGACTGGTAGGTCGGGTAGCGCATCGAGGGCTCGACCTCAAGCATGCGCATGATGATGGGATCGATCTCAGGCGACAGCTCCGGGCGCACCTCGCTCGGCTTCTTCGGCGGGCCGTTGAAGCGGGCCTTCACGACCTCGGTCGCGTCCGCGCCCTCGAACGGGGCCACCCCCGTGAGGGCATGGTACAGCGTGCCGCCAAGGGAGTAGATGTCCGCGCGGTAGTCAATCTTCTGGCGGCGGACCTTCTCCGGAGAGATGTAGTAGGGCGTTCCCCAGATTTCGGACGAATCGCCCTGCATGGCCGCCAAGCCGAAGTCCACCAGCTTCGCGTTGCCGTCCGTGTCGATGAGCACGTTCTCGGGCTTCACGTCGCCGTGGACGAGCCCCTGGTCCGCCGCGAGCGCAAGCGCGTCGGCCATCTGCTGGCCAATCCGCATCACGCGCACGGGGTCCATCTTGCCCGGATTGGCCTCCATCTCCTTGTCGAGCGAGCCGCCGCTCACGAGCTCCATCGCGATGTACGGCATTCCGTCCTCTTGACCGAAGGAGTAGATCTGCGCGATGTTCGGGTGGTTGAGGCGCGCCGCGGCCTGGGCCTCACGCTGGAAGCGCTCCACGAACGCGGGGTCGTCGCCGAGCGACTTCAGCATCACCTTGATGGCGACCTTGCGGTCCAGCATCTTGTCCCGTGCCAGATAGACGCCGCCCATGCCGCCATGGCCCAGCTCCTTTTCAAGGAGGAAATGCCCGAAATCGGACGGTGTGGGAATGATCTGCTCGTCGTTCTCTTCGCTCATTGATAGCTCCGCTAATCTAGACTACACGCATTATAGCACGAAACGGCTCCGCTCGTCCACTCCGCCGCGCCCCTCACTCGATGGGGCCCCACCTGTGGCTGAACGGCCAGAACACGCCGCCGGCGATGCCGCGCAGGTTGCGCGCGGGCACGGGCCCCCAGTAGCGGCTGTCGTAGCTGGATGGCGAGTTGTCGCCGCAGGCGTAGTATTCGTCGCCGCCCAGCTTCACCTCGTCGGTCTCCGCCGCGAGCGTGCGCCCCGGTGTGGAGTAGTCGCCGCGCCCCGAAACCTGATACCCCGCGTAGGGCGGCTCCTTCGCGTGCCACCGCTCGCGGTTCTGAATCTGCGCGATGCGGCGCGGCGCCGTCGGCTCCGCGCCGTCCACCACGAGGTGCCCGCCGCGGATGGCCAGCGTCTCGCCGGGCGTGCCCGTCATGCGCTTGATGTAGTGCGTCCCCTGCTGCAGCCGCTCGATGCCGGTCGTCGAGAAGATCATCACGTCGCCCCGCGCCGGATGGCGGAAGTTCCACAGCCAGCGGTTCACGAAGAGGAAGTCGCCCGTCACCACGCGGCCGCTCCACAGCACCTGCCCCGCGCGCACGGCCTCGCCCGGACGCAGCCCGTTCGGCAGCTGGAACGCCGTCTGGCGGTACGGCCCGTCGCCCGTCTCGGTGGGGTGGAGCACGTCCGTCGGCACGAGCATCGGCGCGCTCACCTTCCCCGTCGCCCCGTTGACGACGCGCATGTCGTAGTGCCCCGTGTTCGTCTGGCGGAACTGGAGCGACCCCGAGAACGGCGCCTTGAAGCATTCGTACATCTTCCCGGTGATCAGCCACTTTCCCCACCGCAGCGGCGTCGTATCCCACACCGTCGCCTGCGCCGGGCTGCACGCCTCCGAGTGGTTTCCGTAGAGCGTCGGCTGCATGGACCCCGTCGGGATGTTGAACGGCTCGTAGAAGTAGGCACGGAACGCCATCGCCACGGAGATCGAGACGACCAGGATGTCCAGCCACTCGCGCCCTGCGGCCCAGCTCTTCGGCGGGTCGAGGTATTCGAGCAGCGACCGGCACGCCGCCACGTCCTTCGCCGCCCACGCCGCCCGCAGGTTCGCCATCCGCGCCCCGAACTCGCCCCCCTCGCGGTAGGCGGGCAGGTCCTCGTAGGAGAGGACGAACGTGCGCGCCGCCGTGAGCACGGTCTTCGCCTCCTTCCGTCGCTTCGCCGCCGCCGTGAACGGCACGACGCCCCAGCAGAGGGACCACAGGCACCACAGCGCGAACAGCGCGCCGCAGACCGTCGCGGCCGCGCACAGAAAATCAAGCGACATCTCGTCAGTTCTCCTTCACGGTCCCCTTCAGCACGGCGATGAACGCGCTCTGCGGCACGTTCACGTGGCCGAACTCCTTCATGCGCGCCTTGCCGCGCTTCTGCTTCTCAAGCACCTTCATCTTGCGCGTCACGTCGCCGCCGTAGAGCTTCGCCAGCACGTCCTTGCGGAACGGGCGGATGTCCTCGCGGGCGATGATCTCGCGCCCGATCGCCGCCTGCACCGGAATCTTGAACATGTGCGGCGGGATCGTCTCGGCCAGCGCCTTGCACATCTGGATGCCCCGCGCCCGCGCCTTCTCCCGGTGGACCATCGTCGCGAAGGCGTCCACTTGCTCGGAGTTGAGCAGAATGTCCATCCGCACGATGTCGCTCGTCTGGTACCCCGCCGGCTCGTAGTCCATCGACGCATAGCCGTGCGAGACGCTCTTGAGCGTGTCGTGGAAGTCGATGAGGATCTCGTTCAGCGGCAGCATGCAGTGCAGCATCACGCGGTGGTCGTCCACCGTCTCGGTTCCCTCCAGCACCCCCCGGCGGTCGAGCACGATGCGCATCACGTCGCCGATCGACTCGCTCGGCGTGATGATGCGCGCCTTGAGGATCGGCTCGGCGATCGACTCGTACGTGCTCGGCTCCGGCATCTGCAGCGGATTGTCGAGGTCCCGCACCGTGCCGTCCTTCATCGTCACCTTGTAGACGACGCCCGGCGTCGTGGAGATGATGTCGAGGTTGAACTCGCGCCGCAGCCGCTCCTGCACGATCTCCATGTGCAGCAACCCCAGGAAGCCGCACCGGAACCCGAACCCGAGCGCGATCGAGCTCTCGTGGTGGAAGGAGAACGCGGAGTCGTTGAGGTGCAGCTTCTCAAGCCCCTGCCGCACCTTCTCGAACTCGTCCGTGGACATCGGGTAGATGCCGCAGAACACCGTCGGCCGCAGCTCCTTGAAGCCCGGCAGCGGTTCGTCGCTGCCGAGGCGCGCCGTCGTCACGGTGTCGCCGATCTTGATCTCGCTCGGGTCCTTCACCGTCCCCACGAGGTACCCCGTCTGCCCCGCCTCAAGCCTCTCCTGCGGCTTCTTCGTGGGCGAGAAGATGCCCACCTCGTGAAGCGTCGTCGTCACGCCGGACCCCATGAACCGCACCGTGTCGCCGCTCTTCACCGCGCCATCGACGATCCGCACGTAGGTGATCACGCCGCGGAACTCGTCGAACACCGAGTCGAAGACGAGCGCCCGCAGCGGGGCGTCCACGCCGCGCGTCTTCGGCGGCGGAATGCGCGCGACGATCGCCTCCAGCACGTCGGCGCACCCCACGCCCGTCTTCGCCGAGACGAGCAGCGGCTCGTCCATCGGAATCGCGAGAATGTCCTCCACCTGCCGCGACACGCCCGCCACGTCCGCCCCCGGCAGGTCCACCTTGTTGAGCACCGGCACGATTTCAAGGTGGGCGTCCTGCGCGAAGTAGGTGTTCGCCACCGTCTGCGCCTCCACGCCCTGCGCGGCGTCCACCACCAGCAGCGCCCCCTCGCAGGCGCCCATCGAACGGCTCACCTCGTAGGCGAAATCAACGTGCCCGGGCGTGTCGATCAGATTGAAGAGGTACTGCTTCCCGTCCTTCGCCTGGTACATCATCGAGACGGGATGACTCTTGATCGTGATGCCGCGCTCGCGCTCCAAGTCCATCGCGTCGAGCGTCTGCTCCTTCAGCTCGCGCAGCGAGATCGCCTTCGTCAGTTCCAGAATGCGGTCGCTCAGGGTCGTCTTCCCGTGGTCCACGTGCGCGATGATGCAGAAGTTGCGGATGTTGTCGAGTGTCTTCTCCATAGTCGAAGCCGCATTATACCAAAAAAACGCCGCCGGGCGTGAAACCGGCGGCATTCCTTTTCCCCTCGCGTGCGCGCACCCGCGCACCGGGCGCTTACGCCTCGGGCTTGGTCTTGCGCAGACCCAGGCCGCGGTCGCCTTCCTTCCACTGGCCACGGGCCTGGAGCAGGTTGACGCGCTCGAAACGCTTGAG
>JBJEWG010000181.1:0-10732 GCA_051884935.1 Kiritimatiellia bacterium
GTGTTCTCCATGCCGCCGTAGAGGGACTTCTCCATGCAGATCGTGCGGTAGGTCTTGAACGGATACTCGAACCCGGTCCGCGCGTGCTGGAAGAGCACGGACCGCTTGAGGATCTCCATCGGGATTCGCGCCCCCGCGCGGCGCCCCGGCGGCACGAGGTATTCAAGCCTCACCGTCCTGCCCGTGTCGGGATAGGTCACCGCGTCGGTCAGCACCTCCCACGTCCCCGCGCACGCGAGGAAGAGGTACGGCGCCATCGGCCGCCGCATCTCGTAGACGCACCGGCGGCGGCCACCGGCGATCGGCTCGTCGGCCACCAGGTCGCCGTTCGAGATCAGATGCGTGTAGCGGGCGTCGCCTTCGAGCGTGGTGCGGAACGTGCTCTTCGCCGTGCAGTCGTCGATGATCGGCAGAATGCGCTGGAAGCCGAACTGCTGGCACTGGCTCATGTACTGCTGCGGCGCGCCCGGCGGCGTGGCGTCCCGGTA
This sequence comes from Kiritimatiellia bacterium, assembly GCA_051884935.1. GTDB lineage: Bacteria > Verrucomicrobiota > Kiritimatiellia > RFP12 > UBA1067 > RUG572. Next base: position 489 of record JBJEWG010000181.1, read on the forward strand.
GATTCCCTCCAGCCGCGCGTCGTCGGGATGCGACACGTGCGCGACCGCCACCGAGAACGCCTCCCCCGTCGCGTAGTCGCGGTCCAGCGGATAGACGACCTTCCGCCCCTCAAGGTCGAGGGCGATCTCCCTCATCGCCGCGCGGGCGCGCAGGTGCAGCGTGCCCTCCGCCTCCACGCGGTCCTCGAAGAAGCGGATCGTGACATCGACGTGTTCGAGCTGCGCCGCCGGACGCCGGAACGCGCTGCGCTTGAATTTCCAGTCCATTGGATGAGGCCCCTCCTACCGCTGCCCGGAAACGAGGAGGCCCGTCAGGTGACAGCCGAAGCCCGCGCTCTTCGGGTTCTTCGCGTCCTTCGTCTCGACCTCCACCACGTGCCGCCCGGGCCTCTCCCGGCAGAGGAACAGCGACGGCGTGTACCACCACCACTGGTCGCGATAGCAGTCCAGCTCGTCCACGACGCTCTCCCCGTCGATCTTCACGGCGATCTTTCCCCAGTTGTAGGGCTTGTTGCCAAGGCGGTAGAGCAGCGCCACCGTGTCGCCCTCCACCTCGAAGACAAGGCGGCCATGCGCGTTCGTGCAGGCGAGCCCCACGCCCCAGCAGGTATCCTTCAGCGGGAAGAAGCCCTTGTTCTCGATGATCTTCGCGGACTGCATGAGGCAGAAGCTGCCCTGGTCGTAGCGCGTGCCGAAGAGCGGCGCGGGGAATTGCGGGACTGCCGCCGGCGCGCGCCTCGCCTCCCGGAACGCCCGATAGCGCGCGGCGATCGTCCAGTTCAGCAGCGCTGCCGCATAGGCGTGGCCGTCGTCGTTCGGGTGAACCGTGTCGGGCGAGATGTCCGCCCACGCGAACGCCCCCTCCTTTATATAAGGATAGAGCGCGTCGCGGTAGCTCACGTACGGCACCCGGTAGTGCTCCGCCACCTTCCGCTGCCACTCCTGCGCGTTGCCGCCGCCCTTCGCGACCATGCCCAGCTGGATCACGGCGATCTCGCCGGGCGCCTTGAGCAGCTGGCGGATCACGCCTTCATAGGACTCCGCGCGCTCGCGGCCGGGCGCGTCGTTCACCGCGAACTCCACGGCCACCACGTCCGGCTTCTTCGCGAGCACGTCGCGCGCCAGACGGAACGCCCCGATATCCGACCCCGTCGCGCCGATGCCCGCGTTGACGAACTCGACCGCGCACGCCGGGAAGGCCCGCCGCCATCCCTCCGCGAACTTCGCCCCCCACTGCCGCTCGGGCCTTGAGGCGCCCGCGCCCTGCGTGATCGAGCCGCCGATGACCGCGATGCGGATGGGCTCGCCCCGGTCCAGCCGCGCGAAGACCCGCTCGAAGCGGGCCCAGTCGCCCCCGACGAGCTGCGCGCGCGGCCCCGTCACCTCAAGGGACGGCACCTTCGCCCCGCTCTTGAACGTCCCAGGCAGCTCGCCCACCCACGGGCACCCCGCCCGCACGGAAAGCGCCGCCGCAAGAACGACAGCCGCCACGATTCCACTCTGCATCTTCATCTCCTCGACCTTCTAGAGCAGCACCGCCACCACAAGCGCCGCGACGATCAGCGCGCACGCGAGCAGGCGGCGCCACAGCGGCACCCCTTCGCCCTTGATCTCGCGCGCCGGCACGCCCGCGTCCCGCTGAAGGGTTCGCTTCAACCCGCGCAGGGCCAGCGGCAGACGCCCCTTCTCCGTCGCCAGATAGGCCGCCAGCCCCAGAAGCGCAATCACGATGACAAAACTGAATTGATGGGCCATGGGGCCATTATACCATTTTTTGCTATACTTCCATCCATGAACTCACGCACGCTCGTCACCGTCGCCGTTCCGTCGCTCCTCTGCGGGGCGCTCCTCGGCTATTTCATCCGTCCCGCGGCACCCGTCGCGGCCACCCCCGAAGTGAAGGAGGAGCGTCCCGCCCGAAAGGTCGTGAAGTCCTCCACGGACGACGCTGCCCTCGCGCGCCTCCGCAAGCGCGTCCAGGACCTCGAACGGCAGCTCGCGGAGAAGTCCGCCGAGCCTGTGGCCGAAGAAGCCACCTCGGAACCCGTCGAAGCGTCCGCCGCCCGTTCCGAGCGGCGCGGCCCGCCCTCGCCCGAAGAGATGCGCGCCCGCCTGGAGGAGATGCGCACCACCGACCCCGAACGCTACGCGCAGATGACGAACCGCTTCGCCAACATGCGCGCCCACCAGCTTCAGCGCGCGCAGGACAAGCTCGACATCCTCGCCTCCGTCGATGTCAACCGCCTCAATCCCCGGCAGCGGCAGATACACGAGCAGTATCAGGACCTCATCGCCCGTCAGGAGGAACTGCGCAACATGGCCTTCGCCTCGCCGGACGACGCCTCCGTCACCGACGAACAGCGCCGCGCCGCGCACGAGGAGATGCGCGAGATCGGCCGTCAGCTGCACGGCGTCGCCCAGCAGGAGCGCGAAATCCTCCTCTCCCAGACGGCCCGCTCCTTCGGCGTCAAGGGCGACACCGCGCGGGAGTTCGTCGAGACCGTCAAGGCCGTCTACCAGGCCACCGAGTCTCGCGGCGGCGGGCACGGCGGCCGGCGCCCGCGCTGATCCCCCTGCGCACAGACGAAAACGAAGGCGGCGGAGAATCTCCGCCGCCTCGTGTTTTCGTCGAACGCCGTCCGATCAGAACTCAAGCGCGGCGTACATCTTCCCGAGGAACTCCTCGTAGGAGAGCCGCTCCTGCTGCATCGTGTCGCGGTCGCGCACCGTGAACTTGCCGTCCTTGGGCGACTCGGGGTCCACCGTGATGCACCACGGCGTGCCCGCCTCGTCCTGGCGGCGGTAGCGGCGGCCGATCTGGCCGGACTCGTCCCAGAACACGTTCACCTTCTTGCGGAGCTTGCCGAAGATGTCCTTAGCCATCTTGTAGCTGGCCTCGTCCTTCTTCACGAGCGGGAACACCGCCACCTTCACCGGCGCCACCTTCGGGTTGAAGTGCAACACCGTGCGGACGTCCTCCTTGCCCTTGTCGTCGGTGAGCCTCTGCTCCTCATACGCCTCGCAGAGGAGGGCGAGCATCAGGCGGTCCACGCCGGCGGAGGGCTCGATCACGTGCGGCACGTACTTGCCGTCGAAGAGGTTCTGGCAGAACTTCTCGGCCGCGATCGGGTCCTTGCCGCGGGCCACCCAGTCGGCCTGCACCTTCTCGATGAACGCCGCGCGCGCGGCCGCGTCCATCTTCTTCGCGGCCTGCTTGAGCGGGTCGTCGAACACCATCTGGCTCTCGCCGGAGAACTTCTGGTGCTGGGAGAGGTCGAAGTCGGAGCGCGCGGCGATGCCTTCGAGCTCCTGGCGGCCGAACGGGAAGTCATACTCGATGTCCACGCACGCGCGGGCGTAGTGGGCCAGCTCGTCCGGCTTCTGCCAATACTCCACGAAGCGCGCGGGCGGCAGGCCCACGGCCGCGAGGAACGCCTTGCGCTGCTCCACCCAGTACTTGTGCCACACCTCCCAGCCCCAGTCGTCCTGCACCTCGCCGGCGAGGTCCGGGTTGTCCGCCAGCGTCACCACGTGGCCGTGCAGGATCTCCACCGCCTCGTCGGGGCGGATGAAGAACTCCAGCTCCATCTGCTCGAACTCGCGCGAGCGGAACGTGTAGTTGCGCGGCGTCACCTCGTTGCGGAAGCTCTTGCCCATCTGCGCGATGCCGAACGGCACCTGCTGGCGGCTCGTGGAGAGCACGTTCGTGAACTGCGCGAAGATCGCCTGCGCCGTCTCGGGGCGCAGATAGGCCACGTTCGAGGGGTCGTCGATCGGGCCGACCACCGTCTTGAACATCAGGTTGAACGGCTTCGGCTCGGTGAGCTCGCCGCCGCAGTAGGGGCAGAAGAACGTGGCGCCCGCCGCCTTGGGCTGCGGCTTCTTCTTCTGGTCTTCGTAGATGTCCTTCACCTGGTCCGCGCGCATGAGCTTCTTGCAGTCCTTGCACATCGTCATCGGGTCCGCGAACGTGTCCAGATGGCCGGACGCCTTCCAGATCTTCGGGTGCATGATGATCGTCGCGTCCAGCCCGGCCACGTCGCTGCGGCCGCGCACGGTGAACTGCCACCACGCCTGCTTCACGTTCTGCTTGAGCTCGCAGCCGAGCGGGCCGTAGTCCCAGAACCCCGGCATCCCGCCGTAGATCTCGGAGGAGTGGTAGATGAACCCGCGCCGCTTGCACAGCGCGGCGAGCGGATCGAGGGACGACTTGTTTTCTTCTGCCATGTCTTCTTTCCTTGTATGCGGCAACGGCTGGATTGCCGCCCCGCGTGAAGTGCGTAGTATACCACAATCAGCGCGACTGATCGCCGTCGAGGCCCGGCATCCCCCGCGCGCCGAGCGGGCCGCCGTCCGTCGCCAGGTCCGCCCCGAACGTCCCCGGCCTGAGGCGGTAGTCGCGCTTCGCCTCGTCCACGAACTGCGGCTCGCCGTAGACGCTCCCCTCGTCGAGTCCGAACTCCGCCTGGTAGCGCCTGAACTCCGCCTCGCCCGCGCCCCACACGCCCGGTTCAAGTCGAATCGGCAGCTTCTGGGCGCGCTCGCGCCCGTTCACGTGGTATTCGCACACCCGGTTCTCGGGAATCCAGTAGAGGTTGCGCGCCATCGCGAGGCCGTCCCGCGCGGCGGGGTTGCGCACGCGCCAGTCGTTGAAGAGGCGCGTGGAGCGGTCGGTCGTGCGCACGAAGAGGTTGTTCCGCACCACGAAGTTCGTCGTCGGCGCGGCGTTGTCGTACAGCATCAGATGCGCGCCGTTGGGGTTCGGCCGCTGGTCGTGGCTCCAGCAATACCCCGCGTCGATGCAGGTGTTGTGCTCGAAGAGGATGTTGGCGGTGTGGCTGCGCGGGTCGTGGTTCCAGTACTCGAAGGAATACTCGGCCTGCCAGATCACGTTGTCGCGCCACACCACGTCCGTCTCCGCGCGCGGGTCGTCCTTCGTCTGGTTCGTCAGCGCCGCGTCGTAGATCTGCCACAGCCGGTTCCGCTCCACGAGGTGGTTGTGGCACTCGCCCCAGAACTCGATGCCGTTGCCATAGCGGACGGGGTACAGGGCCTCGCCCGTCTTCGCGTCCTTCTTCCAGAACTGGAGCCCGCCGCCGATCCAGCAGATGTCGCAGTTGCGGATCGTGATGTTCCGCGTACCGCCGCCGCCGAAACCGTGGGCCGCTCCGTACCGCACCCACAGCCCGTCGTAGACCACGTCGTGCCGCCCGCCCTGGTTCACCACGTGGCGCGTCTGCGCGAGTTCGATGCTCTCGAACGCGCCGCCGGGGTTGCGCGGGAAGTTCACCACCACGCGCCCCTCCTCGGGAATATAGTGGTAGTCGAGCTCGTTCGCCAGCGTCGTCGCCTTCTCGCCCCACTTCGTCCAGCCGGGGCGGTGCCACTTCTTCACGCCCCACCGTGCGCCGTGGTCACAGATGAAGATGCCCACGTCCGCCGGGATTCCCCGCGCCGTCCACAGGTTCGGCCCGACCTGCTCCCAGTCCTCCGGGCGGCTCCGGTCCACCGACTGCTGGAGGATCGGCTTCGGCCCCGTCCCGTAGCTCGAATAGACGACGGGTCGGCCCGGTTCGCCGCTCTTCGGCACGAGCCCGCCGCGCCACAGCCCGCCCCGGCGGAACAGCACCCTGTCCCCCGGCTTCACGTCGAGCGCGTTCACGCGGTCGAGCGACCGCACCGCCGCCGCCTCGCTCGTGCCGGCGGCCCCGTCGTCGCCCCGCACGCTATCCACAAACCAAGTCTCCGCAACGGCGCACGCCGTCACGGAGACACCCAGGAACACTGCCGCACTTTTCATGCGGCCATTATACCACACTTCAGCCCCTGAGGACCTTCTCGTACTTGAACCCGTAGCGCGCCAGCTCCGTCGCGAGGTCGTACTTCCCGCGCGAGAACGGCTTCATCAGCTTCTTCGCCTCGGGGCAGCACGTATCCTCCTTCTTCGGGCACCACTTCACCGACGCCTCCTTCTTGCCGCGCCCCAGCTCCATGCACATCTGCCCGAGGCAGCACGCCGTGGACGAGCGCTGCGCCTCCTCGGCGTTCGTCACCGTGTGGCTCGGGTCGCCGAGGCGGATCGCCTCCAGCCAGTTGCGCCAGTGGTCCTTCGACGTGTGGAGCGGCTTCTCGGGGTTCGCCATCGGTTCGAGCAGCTTGTTCCGCGACGCCATCAGCGGCTGCATCTTGCCGTTCGACGGCACGTCCGGATCGCTCGGCGTCACCTTCACCTTGCCGCGCATGCAGTAGAGCCACTCGCCCTTCTCGCCGATGAACTTCACCCCCATCGGGAACTTGTTGCACACGTGCAGCTCCGTCTTGCCCCCGTTGTAGGAATAGTGCAGGTCGTAGGTGGTGTGCACGTTCCAGAGCTTGCCGCCCGTCGTGTCCATCCACTCGCACGTGCCCGTCACCCCCTCGGGGCCCGAGTCGTCCTTCCCGAGGCCCCACTGCGCGATGTCGATGTGGTGCGCACCCCAGTTCGTGATCATGCCCCACCCATACGGCGCCATCTGGATCCACCCCGGGCGGTCGCCGATCTTCGCGAGGTCCTGCTGATGTACGCGCGTCCAGTTGTAGGGCGCCTTCTCGTCCGTCGGACCCAGCCACATGTCGTAGTTCAGGTTCGTCGGCACCGGCTCCACCGCCGAACTGCCGCCCGCCCTGTCGAGGCCGATGCCCACCTCCACGCGCTTGACCTCGCCGATGCGCCCGTTGCGCACCAGCTCGCACACGCGGTGGAACTGCTCCACGCTGCGCTGCCACGAGCCCACCTGCACCACGCGGTTCTGCATCTTCGCGAGGTTCGCGATCAGACGGCCCTCCGTGATCGTCTGCGCGAACGGCTTCTGCAGCCAGATGTGCTTGCCGGCGGCGAGCGCCGCGCACGCGACGAGGGCGTGCCAGTGGTCGGGAATGCAGATCTCGACGGCGTCGATGGAGGGGTCGGCCAGCAGGTCGTGGTAGTCGGCGTAGGTCTTCACCGCGTAGCCCGGATCCTCCTTGTAGAGCCTCTTCACGAACTGGACGCCATGCGCGAGCCGCTTCGAGTCGAGATCGCACACCGCCGTGATGCGGCAGAGGTCCTTGTGCTTCGCGGCGAGCGGCATGTCCATCGTCGTGGAGATGCGGCCGATGCCGATCACGCCAATGTTGACCTTCTCGTTCGCGGCGAACTTGCGCACGCGGCCGGCACAGCCGGAGAAAATGAACGGAGCCGCGAACGCCGCGGAGGCGCCGAGGAACTGACGACGATTGACTTGCATGATACTCTTGTCTCCTTACGTTGTGAAACGCCTCTCCATGCGTAGCGAAGCGCCTCTCCTTGCGTTGTGAAACGCCGTGAAGTATCTTCTCAAATCATCGGCGTTTTGTCCACAGGAAACCGCCGCACCTAAGGGGAGTTGTACAATCAAGTGAGTCAATTCGGAAAGGCAGGATATCGGGATGGAGACTGGAGGCGAAACGGAAGAAGGACAGGGACCGGAAAAGGAGGGAGAAGCGAAGAGGGAAGGAGCGCCCCCCAGGCTGGCGCTCGCCGCCGACTGGAACGGGCTCGTCCGCGCGGGACGGCGGATCACGATCCGCCGGTTCGCGGCCCGGCACGGGCTGAGCCCCGAGACCTGGCGGCGCGAATACCACCGGGGCGCGACGGGCACCGCCGTCCCGGACCCGCGGGACCGGCGGCGGCGCAGATACGCCGAATACGACCCGTTCGAGGCCCAGGACGGGGTCAACGAGGGCAGCGCCAACAAGGGGGCGAAGATGGCCGTCACCAACCGCATGGCCCGTCTCTTCAGAAGACACGTAATCGACGAGAGGCTCTCCCCCTACGACGCCATGCGCCGCATGGAAAGGGAGATGCCGGGACGGCGCATCCCCCGCCTCTCGACGTGGTACAGGCACATCGAGGCCGGGGACGTCGGCGTCCGGCACCGCATGATCCACGGAACCGTTCGTTCTTTCACAGCCCATTGCTCTTCTTGATGTTGTCGGTGGTGCAGAGCATCTGAAGGTTGGAGAGCTTCGTCCTGCCGCCCCTGGACCACGGCACGATATGGTCGCCGTGCATCTGCTCGAACTCGAAGTGCTTCCCGCAGATCGGGCAGATCCCTTCCTGCCGCTCGTACGCCGTCCTCTTTTCGTTCTGCGAGAAGTCGCGGGGATTGAGCATTCTGTCGTTCGTCCTGTCGGAAAGCACATACTCGTAGATGCCGCCCTTCCTCTGCACTTCGTCGTTCGCCATCAGCGCGGCGACCTCCTTCTCCAGCTCGCTGGCGGAATACGTGCCGCCCTTGTAGCTGTTGTACAGCCTTCCCCATTGGACGGACTTCATCTCCTTGCGGTAGTTCGGGAACAGCGTCTTCGTCCAGTTCATCGCGTTCTCGAAGTACAGCCTCAGTTCCGTCGCATCGGCGTCGCGCTGGTGCCTCCCCATGTAGTCCTCGATGGCGCCGCCCGAAATCCAGTCGAGGGCCGTCTCAAGATAGTCCTGCCGCAGCACCTCGCCCGAGAGATAGGCCCTCCATTTCCCGTGGGCGACGCCCTTCGGATTGCTGAAGTACCTCTTCGCGTCCGTGAGCCACGGCCCCGTGAACACCGCGTTCCGCATCTCCTGCTCCGTAAGCGGCTTGCCCGCGATGTTGATTATCTTGAACCATTCGAGCTTCTCCTCCTCCGTCCCCTCGCAGAAGTAGATCGTGATCGGATAGTCGAGGAACGCCTCCCTCCTCTCCTTCAGGTGGTGGAAGTACGTCCCCTTGTCATCGATGGAGAACTGCCCGTCGACATAGCGGCAGATGGATATCGTCCGCTGCTGGCCGTCCATCACCTCGTAGGTGCCGTCGCCCCTCACCGCCCAGTACATCACATTGAGCGGATACTCCTTCAGCACCGTGTCGATCACGGCGTTGCGGTCCCTGTCGTTGTAGACGAACTCCCGCTGATACGGAGGCCGCACGTCGAGCCTGCCGCCGTAGGCGACGACGCTCCCCGTCCCGAAGTCCTCCTCAAAGCCGGCCGTCAGCTCGCGGACGGTGATCTGATGCGGCGTTATCTTCATCCTCTCGCTCATTTCGCCTCCTTGTTGATTCTGCGGATGAACACCCGACTGTAAAGCCGTTTGCCGTTGACATACCCGCGACCCCTATCGATATTAAGTGAATATTCGTTTCCTAAAATCTCGAACTGCTCGGGATTGTATTTGTCGAGGAACGTGATGGGCACGCCCATCACGCCATCGTAGTCGCAGGGGATATCGGCCGTCGCATCGACGTTGATCGCGTCGTAGTTGTCGTACTTCGGGTATTTCTCCGGCGAATACTCCGCGTAGAGCGGCAGCTCCTCATGGCGCTCTTTGTAGTCAAGGTTCGTGAACCACCTTACGCCCTTGACGCGAATGAACTTGTTGCCGTCCGCGTCCGTGCGACAGCCGGCCGCGTACAGCGGATAGTCCCGCGGCACGCCGAACTCGCGGTCCCCGCTGTGGATGCTCGCCCCCATCCACACCTTGTTGTCGCGGATGAGAGGGAACACCTCCTTGTACGTGATCGCATTGACGTTGCCGATGATCAGAAAGCGTTTGTCGTGCTCGACCAGCTGCGCAAGGTATTCGCGGAAGAGCGAAAACGGCGGATTGGTCGTCACGATGTCCGCCTGCTTCAGCAGTTCGATGCACTCGTCGCTCCCGAAGTTCCCGTCGCCCTTGAGGGGATGTACCCACCGGGCGATTTCCTCCTTCGTGGGATCGCGGCTCTCGTCCGCCCCGCCGGCGTATTCGAGGTAGATCGAATGCGTGTCCGCATTGCGGCTGAAGAGGTCCGGCACGCAGTTCCTGTAGCACACGCTCACCAGCTTCTTCAATCCGTACATGGAGAACTTGCGGAAGAAGTGCAGGAAGAAGTTGCTCGCATACGGATCGTCGCAGTTGCAGAGAACCGTCTTGCCCTGGAAATGCTTCTTGTAGTATCGCATCTCCTTCTCGATGTCCGAGAGCTGCGTGTAGAACTCGTCCTTCTTGCGAGATTTCGCCGCCGAAAGGTCTTTATTCGCCATGTCTTGCACCGTCCTTGTGGGGCAGGGTCCCATCTTGCCGCACATGGAAGAAAGGCGGCGCAGTTTCGGCGGCATAAAAAAGCGTGCCTCGTTCGAGATATCTCCAACGAGGCATTGCTACAGGCCCGAGCTGAGGTATCAAGAACGGGCACGCAAGACGGGTACACAATGAGGCATGGGTAGAATCCACC
>JBJEWG010000182.1:0-2054 GCA_051884935.1 Kiritimatiellia bacterium
CCCGGCGCGCACCTCCACCTACGAGAATGCCGCGAATGGCGCCGGGGGCGGCGTCGGAGGTTTCGATTTCGCAGGAGACCTTGACGGAGGGATCCGTGATCAAACGGATATCGGCCGTACGTGGAGAAATCTGTTCGACGCGTCCCACCAGTCCAGCGGGAACCGCCACGACGGAATTGGTCGTTACACCGTCCGAACTGCCGCGTCCCACTCGGATAAGACCCTGCACGCCACCGGCTCCATTCCTGCTCAGAACGGGGGCGCAGATCCAGCGATTGGTCGGGAAGGGGTTGCGGGGAAGGTCCAGGCCCAGCATCGTGCGGAGCCGTATATTCTCCTCCGCGAGAGCAACGGCATCGGAGCGGACCATTTGCAGAGACTCGTTTTCCTGCTTCAGCCGCTGGTTCTCGGCGGCGGTAGCGGCTCCGCTGAAGAGGCCGCCAATGCGCACGCCCACGGTTCGGCTGAACCAGGAACGCCCGTTTTCGATGGGGTATACGGCCTCCTTTGCGACAACACGTCCGCACACGAGCCAAAGCACGAGTGCGAGCAATGCGCCGCCAGCGGCGATTATTCCGGTTTTACCAGTCAAAAATCCTTCTCCTTTTCCGTGGACCGCGGCACAGACCGCGGCACAGACCGCGGCACCGACCCCTCGGCCGGAAGAAGGACTGACGAAGTCTTAGGCCTTTTTGTTCTTGGCGAGGAAGTCCAGCTCGCTCATCACCACGCCCGTCCCCTCGGCCACCGCCGAAAGGGGATCATCCGCCAGAGTCACGGGCAACCCCGTTTCCTGGGCAATCAGCTTGTCGAGGCCCCGCAGAAGTGAACTGCCGCCGGAGAGCACGATGCCGCGGTCGACCAGGTCGGCCGCCAGTTCCGGTTCGCAGTTCCCCAGGGTCGTGCGAACGGCCTCGACGATGTTGGAAACGGGTTCTGTGAGCGCGTCGCGGATTTCCTCCGAAGAGATGGTCATCGTCTTCGGCAGTCCCGCCACGATGTCGCGTCCGCGCACTTCCATGGTCTTCTCCTGACCCGTTGGGTATGCGGACCCGATCGTCATCTTGATAGACTCGGCGGTGCGCTCGCCAATCAGCAGATTGTAGACGCGCCTCATATGGCTCACGATGCAGGCGTCCATGGCGTCACCCGCCGAACGAACGCTGCGTGAATGCACGATGCCGGCCAGCGAGATGATGGCCACCTCGCACGTGCCGCCGCCAATGTCGACAATCATGGACCCCGCCGGCTCCGAGACCGGCAGGCCAACCCCGATCGCGGCCGCCATGGGCTCCTCGACCAGATAGACCTCTCCCACGCCCGCCGCGTGCGCGGCGTCCTCCACCGCGCGCTTCTCCACCTCCGTGATGTCGCCCGGAACGGCGATCACCACGCGCGGCTTGACGTACTTGCTCCAAAAGCGCTTGGGACAGACCTTGTTGATGAAATAGCTGAGCATGGCCTCGGTGATGTCGAAGTCGGCGATCACGCCGGACTTCATCGGGCGAATGGCCATGATGTTCCCCGGCGTGCGGCCGAGCATCCGCTTGGCCTCGTCGCCGACGGCGAGCACGCGCTTCGACCCCTCTTCGATGGCGACGACGCTCGGCTCGCGCAGCACGATGCCGCGGTCCTTCACGTACACAAGGCAGTTCGCCGTACCGAGGTCGATGCCGACGTCGGTTGAGAAGAGTCCTTTGAATTTGGAGAACATGCCGATAGTATAGACGAATCGCGCGCGCGTGGCAAGTGGGAAGAATGCGGCAGGTCCCTCGCGCGCGCGACTATATTATTAGGCAGATGCCGTAGATGCCGAGTCCGTTCATCTGTCGGCGCGGTTTTTGATATAATGAGCCGTATGGAAAAGGCGGCGACAGACATCTATTCGTTTGAGAAGCTTCGGGAACGGGGCTACACCTATGTCGACAAGACGGCGGGACTGTGGCCGCTCGTCAATGATTCGGTTGGTTCGCAGTTCTTCCTCGCGCGGCCGCGGCGTTTCGGCAAGTCGCTGCTCGTCTCCACGCTGCACTGCCTCTTCGAGGGGCATAGGG
>JBJEWG010000183.1:0-2031 GCA_051884935.1 Kiritimatiellia bacterium
GGCTTCAGGAAGGTCGCCTTCGGATTCGTCGCGCCGGACGCCGCCGAGAGCGTCAGCGAACCAATCGCCGTCTCGTCGTCCATCACGATCTCGACGTTGCCCGACAGCGCGAGATTCACCTCCGCGCCCGCCGGCGGCTGGCTCGGCTCCCAATTGATCTTCGACCAGCTGACCGGCCCCGGGGCCGTCGCCGTGCCCGTGTACGTCACCTTCTGAAGCGTCGCGATGACCCGCTTGCCGTCCGCACTCTTCTCGAACTTGTAGTTCGCGGTCTTGCCCGTGCCGTCGTCCTCGACGCCCAGACTGTAGGTAACGTTCTCGGAAAGAGAGGGAACGCTCGAAAGGACGTCCACGGGGATTTCCACCGCCTTGCCAGGTTCCGTCGGCAACGAATCGCAGTAAGACTTCGGCAGCAGAAAGGTCACATTCGCCGCGCCCGCGCTCGTAAGAGTCAGAGACTTGTACGCCGCAGAGCTATCCATCACAATCGACGCGCCGTCGGCAACCACGAGATTCACGCGCGAATCCGCCGTCGGCTTGCCATCGGGCCAGTAGAGGTCAGACCAGTTGGCCTTCACCGCCTGTAGGATAAGGCCGTTCACCTTCGGGAAGCGGACGGGGTACGCCGTCTTTGTGCGGGCACCGTTGAAAATCGTCATCAGTTCGGCTTCGGTCGGAACATTCATCGCGGCGCCGAGCGTGGGATAATAGACGCGCCAGTCGGAAACGCCGAGTTTTCCAACCTCCAACCCCACACTGGCCGCCCCGCCATAGCAAGATCCGATTTTAAAGTACTTCGACGGCACAAGATTCAGATTCGGCACCGAGACCTCCCAAGCGTATTCACCGTCAATGGCCAACTTAAGTGTCTTAGCGTCCATATTGATCAAGACGGCATAAGTGTGATGGCTGAAATGAAATTGATCAGGCAAGGGCGATGGCAAGTCTAACGCTGCATCGAGATAAGAATAAACATAGGTCCCACTAAGTTTCTGCTTAATCGTCAGCCCGATTTTATTGCTGCCCTTCCAGACCAAAGCGAGGACGGGACTTGTTGCCGCATCGCCGAGCGCCCAGATAACCCCGTTGTCTTTAATGTTCTGGTCAATCAGGCAACGGATTGAAATCAAGAAGGCCCCTGATTTTATCTCGGGGAAATTCTCCGTCCAGACGCAACGATCTTCGTCGTATGGCAGGTAAAGCGACTTTTCACCTGGTGCGGCGGTTTCGTCCATCACATACCCGGGAAGCCACCCCGTTGGTGCAGTAACACACTGAGGCGACGCATTGTAGATGTCTGACTCGTCAAGAGAGCCGTTGAACTTGAGCCAGAAATAAGGCCACTTGTTGACTTCATCTACCTCTATCGCCCCCCATGCCGACAAGCCACACGCCATAGTCAGCAATAGCAACAACAACTTGACTCCTGAGCGACAGATCCGCGCCATCATTGTCTAGTCCTTTCCTTGTCCGTATGTCTTTTATATAGGCTATTTAGTGGTTTGAGCGGACGCGGCGAAGACCTGCCCTCTCAAAACGAGGGCACATATTATATAACGCCCCCCCCCCCCCCCCCCACCCCACCCCCCCTTCAAGCGCAAAATTTGGAATTTTGAAGAAAGTTGTTCCCGTGGTTGTTGCACCTGCCGAAAACCGCCGTTCCCGCAGCCTTGAATCTGTCGAAGCGGCCTATCCACGAATGAGGTTGATTCGACAGGCTCACCAACCGATATCAAACTCACCAACCGCTATAATGCAACCTCTCCAACTTACATAATGCAGACTCATCAGCCCATATAAAGCAGGTCTATCAGCCGATAAAGCCCACCAGCCAATGCAATAATCACGCACTCTCCCCCGGCGTCGAAGACATCGACCTAAAAATCGTCCCCTATTGAAGAAACAGCCCATTAGTAAAGCCCCCGTCCCCTATTGAAGAAATTCGTCCTTTATTAAGTCAACAAATAGTCGTTGAGGAGGCGCGAAGCCTCAGGCGGAGCGTTAGCGGAGCCCTTTGCAAACGCTCGGAGT
>JBJEWG010000184.1:0-10555 GCA_051884935.1 Kiritimatiellia bacterium
CCCCGTGAATTCGAGGGACTGGTACCGCGCGCCGTCCACGCCGATCAGCCCGATCAGGTGCAGGATCAGGTCCTTGCCCGAGACCCACTTCCCCATGCGGCCCCTCACGACGACCCTGATCGCGCCCGGCACCTTGAACCAGGCCTCGCCCGCGCTCATGCCCGCCGCCATGTCCGTGGACCCCACGCCCGTGGAGAACGCGCCCACCGCGCCGTAGGTGCAGGTGTGCGAGTCGGCGCCGATGACGCAGTCGCCCGCGGTGAAGAGCCCCTTCTCCGGCAGCAGCGCGTGCTCCACCCCGCAGTCGTGGCCGACCTCGAAGTAGTTCACGATGCCCTGCTCCTTCGCGAAGGCGCGCATGCACGCGCACTGCGCCGCCGCCTTGATGTCCTTGTTCGGGGCGAAGTGGTCCGGCACCAGGGCGATCTTCGCCCGGTCGAACACCGTCTTCCGCCCGAACTTCGGGAACTCGCCGATGGCCACCGGCGCCGTGATGTCGTTCCCCAGCACGAGGTCCAGCTTCGCCATGATCAGCTCGCCCGCGTGGACGGACTCCTTCCCGGCGTGCGCCGCCAGGATCTTCTGCGTCATTGTCATTCCCATGCCTTCGTCTCCTTTCTGTCGATGCCCACGTCGTTCTCGTCCAGCATCTTGTTCACCGCCGCCAGGCACGCGAGGATCGACCCCTCGATGATGTCCGTCGAGACGCCGCGCCCGCGGTACGTCCCCGTGCCGTCCGAGAGCTTCACGCTCACCTCGCCGAGGGCGTCCCGGTGCTCCGTCACCGCCTGGATCGCGTAGTCCTCCAGCACGAACGGATGGTCGATGATCTTCTCGATGGCGCGGAAGGCGGCGAAGACCGGGCCGTTCCCGATCGCGACGTCCTGCGTCACCGTCCCGTTCCGCTTCAGCGAGACGCAGGCCGTCGTCTCCATCCTGTTGCCCGTGTTGACGACGAACTTCTCCAGCGTCCAGCGCGTCGCGGGGTCGCCCATCTCCGCCGCGCGCGCCTCGGCGAGGGCGATCAGGTCGCGGTCGGCGATCGTCTTCTTGCGGTCCGCCAGCGCCTTGAACTCGGCGAAGAGCTCCTGCACGCGCGCCGCGTCGAACGCATACCCCAGCTGCTTCAGCCGCACCTCGAAGGCGTGCGCGCCGGAGTGCTTGCCGAGCACCAGCTCCGTCTTCTTCGCGCCGACGGATTCCGGCGTCATGATCTCGTAGGTCTTCGCGTTGCTGAGGATGCCGTGTTGGTGGATGCCGCTCTCGTGGGCGAAGGCGTTCGCGCCGACGATCGGCTTGTTCGGCGCCGTCTTCACGCCCGTGATCGTCTCCAGCAGCTTCGCGGTGCGGGTGATCTCCTCGGTCTTGATGCCGTGCGTGAAGTCGTAGGCGTCCGGCCGCGTGCGCAGGTTCATCACCACCTCCTCGATCGCCGCGTTGCCCGCCCGCTCGCCGATGCCGCAGATGCAGCACTCGGCCTGGCGCGCCCCCGCCGCGAACCCCGCGAGCGTGTTCGCCACGGCGAGCCCCAGGTCGTTGTGGCAGTGCATCGAAATCACCGCCCGGTCGATGTTCGGCACGCGCGTCGTCACGTTCTCCACCATCGCGTATATCTCGCGCGGCGTCGCGTAGCCCACCGTGTCCGGCAGGTTCACCGTCGTCGCCCCCGCCACGATCACTGCCTCCACCACGCGGCACATGAAGTCGTGGTCCGTGCGGGACGCGTCCTCCAGCGAGAACTCCACGTCGTCCGCGAACCGCCGCGCGTACCGCACGGCCGCGACCGCGCGCGCCAGCGCCTCGTCGCGCGAGAGCCTGAGCTTGTACTTCAGGTGCAGGTCGCTCGTCGCGAGGAAGGTGTGGATGCGCGGCCGCGCCGCCCCCTTCACCGCCGCCGCCGCCGCGTCGATGTCCTTCTCCAGCGCCCGGCACAGCGAGGCGACGACCGTCGTCTTCAGCGTCTCCGCGATGCGCTTCACGCTCTCGAAGTCCCCCGGCGACGCGATCGCGAAGCCCGCCTCCAGCACGTCGACCCCCAGCGCTTCGAGCTGACGGGCCATGCGCAGCTTCTCCTCGATGTTCATCGAGTAGCCCGGCGCCTGCTCTCCGTCCCGCAGCGTGGTGTCGAAGAATGTGATTCGGTTGTTCATCTCTTTCCCGTCTTTCTCCTGTTCGATTCCGGATCGACGCCAACGGGACAAACCAAAACGCGGACTGCCCGTTGAAGGCGATCCGCGTTTAAGGTGGCTTGGAGCTCGGTTCCGTTCCCGACTACACGAACCTGCGCCCCGCGGATCTGCACCCACGAAGCTCAAGGCTAAGTCGAAGATAGAACTGGTTGCTCATGTGGCGCAGAGTGTATCACATCCGCCCGCGCGGCTTCGTAACGCTTGGGTACGCGTCGAACTTAATTCGGAACACCCGCTTCTCCCAAGTGAGCAGCCCCCGGTCGCGCATCTGGCAGAGCGTGCGGGAAAGCGACGGGCGCGTCACGCCGAAGTACTCCGCCATCCGCTCACGGTTGAAGGGCACCGTCACCTCGCCCGTGTTGCCGGACTCGTTGTTGAGCTCGGAGAGGTAGATCTTGATGCGCGCCTCGATCGTCTGCGCGTCCATCACGGCCAGCTTGCGCCAGGTCGTGAAGAGCTCCCGCGAGAGCAGCCGCGCCATGTTGATCGCGAGCCGCGCGCTGCGGGCGTCCGCCGCCTCCACCAGCGCGCGCATCCGCGCCATGTCGAGCGAGATGAGCGTGCTCGGCTCGGCCGTGACCACCGCCCCCGGCCAGTAGGCGATCTCCGGCACGTGCAGAATCCAGAGCCCCAACACCTCCCCCGCGCCGATCTCGCGCGCCAGCACCTGATGGTCGCTCGCCATCTGCTCGTAGACGTGCAGCCGCCCCGCGGCGACCACCATCAGCCGGTCGGCCCTGAACCCCGCGTGCATCACCGTCTCGCCCCGTTTGTACGTCCTCTTCACCCCGTTGAGGCGTTCCAGCAGGGCACCCACCTCCGCAGACGAGAAGCCGCGGAAGAGTTCCGTTCCAAGCGCGAGTTCTGGCAAGTTCATGGCGGATAGTATACCACACCGCCTCCCGCCCTCGCGCGGGAAGCGGATGAGTCACGGCATCTCAACCGTCCGCGGGCAGAGCGCGGCGGCGAAGGCCCGGTCGTGCGTGGCGATGAGCATCGCCGCCGGGCAGGCCTTCAGCACCTCCGCGAGGCGCGTCCGCTCGGCGTCGTCGAGCGCCGCCGTCGGTTCGTCGAGCAGCAGGACCTCCGGCTCCGCCGCCAGCACGCCCGCCAGCGCCGCGCGCTGACGCTGCCCGCGCGAGAGCGCGGCGACGGGGCGATTGCCCGTGGGCAGGCCCAGCGACAGCAGCAACCCGTCGATGCGGCGCTCGATCTCCTCGCGCGGCAGCCCGCGCCCCTCCAGCGCGTGCCCCACGTCCTCGCGCACGGTCGGGAAGAGGAACTGGTCGTCCGGGTTCTCGAAGAGCACGCCGAGGCGCCGCCGCGCCTTCTTCGGCTCCCGACCGCACACGGCAACCTCGCCCGTGTAGTCCACGAAGCCCGCCAGAAGCGAGAGGAGCGTCGTCTTGCCGCTCCCGTTCGGGCCCAGAAGCGCGATCCGCTCCCCCGACCGCACGTCCAAACTCTCGATCCGCAGCGCCGGCTCGGACGCCCCCGGGTACCGCACCTCCACGCCCCGCATCCGAATCGCCGTCTCCGCCCGCGCCGCCTCCGCGCCCGCCCCGCCGCCGCGCCGCAGCTCCAGCGCGCGGGCCAGCATCTCCGCGTCGCGGCTCAGCGCCTCGAACCAGCGCAGCGTCTGCGCGCAGACGAGCACCACGCCCTCCGGCAAATGAAGACGCCGCAGGGCCTTCAGGAAGCGCACCTCGCACACGCCGTCGCGCCGCGTGAAGGACCCCACGAACACCGGCACGAACGCGAGCATCGCCACCACGCCCGGCCAGCCCGCGAGGAACGAGGCCCCCGCCAGAACTCCCGCCGGGAGGTTCGGGAACGCGCCCGCCAGCAGCCAGACGAGCCCCGCGTGAAGGAGGCGCCCTAGCGCCAGCACGAGGCCAAGCACGAAAACGACGCGGGGCACCCCGCCGCGCGCGTCGCCCCTCACCCGCCCGAACGCCCCGATCAGCCCCACCTGCACGGCGAGTTCGAGGCTCAGCACCGCCGCGAGCGGCGGCCACAACAGCGGCATCCCCGTCAGGCACGCGCTCACCCAGGGCACGCACGCCGCCACGAACGCCGCCCGCCGCGTCGAGACGAGGAACGCCAGCGTCACCAGCGGCCAGTACATCGGCAGCAGCATCGGCCCCACCGGACCCAGCGCGTGGAACAGCGTGGGCAGAGCGAGGGCGAGCGCGCCGAAGAGCCCGCAGTAGGCGAGTTCCCGCGTCTTCATCCCGCAAGCGCCGCCCAGGCGTCGGAATACGTCCGCAGATACGCGCCGCCGGGCTTCGCCGTCTCCGCGGCCAGCAGGTCCCGCACGAGTTGCTGCTCCTGCGCGTACCGCTCGGACGTGAACGTGCCCTTGAAGTGCTCCACGCGCAGCCAAAGCAGATAGGTCGTGAGCGCGTCGAACACGTTGTACTGCACGATCTCCCGAATCTTCCCGCCGTAGAACATCCCCGCCACGTCGTCGCCCGTCGTATCCAGCTTCCCGGGGATGCCGCAGAGGTTCGCGATCTCGTTGAGCGAGCAGCCGTAGCCCCGCCCGCGCCCGCCCACCAGCTCCATCAGGTCGTAGGCGTTCATCTCCCAGGGCTTGCACTCCATCTGGTGCGCGAAGGCGGGCAGGCGCAGACCGTTCACGATGGCCCGCTGCGCGAGGATGTGCATGTCGGCGTTCTTCGAGTTGTAGCCCACCAGCAGCGGGTTCGCCGTGCCGAACTTCTCAAGATACCGCGTCAGGATGCCCGCCTCCGTCACGTCCCGGTTCTCGGGTTCCTCGGGCAGCGTCCACAGGTGCAGCCGCACGCCCGCGGCCGCCTCCACGCGCACGACGGTGGCAATGGAGACGATCCGGCAGAGCACCGTCTTGAGGAACGGCTGCGGGTTGGCCTCCCGGTCGTAGTCGGGCGAATCCTCCCACATCACGCGCATCACCTCGTCGTCCGGCACCTCCGCGCCGAGATGGTAGAGCCGCCGCCCCGCCGTCACGTCGGGCGCCCATTCGCAGTCGAACGCCCACACCTGTCGATCGGCCGCCATGCTCACCGCCCCGAAGCGGCGCGGACGATTCCCTCGTAGACCTCCGCCTGCTCCTCCATGGACCGCACCATCTTGAACTGCGTGCGGCAGCGCACGAGGTTGTGGTCCGCGCACGCCGTGTGGAAGTAGACGTCGCCCGCCAGGTAGTCCGTGAGGAACCTCACGCCGATCGTGAACGTGATGAGCCGCCCGGAGAAGGCGAGGTTGTCGAGCTCGGCCGCGTTGAGGAACTTCGCCTCGGAAAGGTAGCCCCGCACGAGCTGCTCGAAGTACTCCCGACGGGAGGACACCCGCGAGAGGTCGCGTTCGTCCTCGGCCGCCGCCGCCGTGGCGGTGCGGACCATGTCGCCGAAGTCGTAGAGTGCGCAGCCGGGCATCGTCGTGTCGAGGTCGATCACCGCCACGCCCTCGTTCGTCGCGTCGTCGAGCATCACGTTGTTGATCTTCGTGTCGTTGTGCGTGATGCGCTCGGGGATCGCGCCGCTCGCCATCAGGTCGAGGATGCGCCCCGCCTCGGCGCGGTGCGCGTCCACGAACGCCATCTCCGCCGCCACGTCCTTCAGCCGCCCCTTCGCGTCCGCCTTCGCCGCCGCGTCCAACTGCGCGAGGCGGGCGCGCGTGTCGTGGAAGTGCGGGATGATGTCGTGGAGGCGCGGCCCCGGCAGGTCCGCGAGGTCGTTCTGGAACTTCGCGAACGCCTGCGCCACCTTGAACGCCTGATCGGGCGTCTCGACGAGATCGACCGTGCGCGCGCCCTCGATGAAGGCGTACTGCCGCCACGGCTTCGTGTAGTCGAGCACCGTCAGCGTGCACCGCGGGTCGTCCGGATGCTTCGCGCGGATGTGCTCCGTCACGCGGCGGATGTTCTCCATCAGCGCGTCCACGTCCGGGAAGATCGCGGTGTTGATCCGCTGGAGGATGTACTTCGGCCCTTCGGGACACGTCACGAGATAGGTCTCGTTGATGTGCCCGCTTCCATATCGTTCAATCGTCGGCTGCATACCGGCAAGTATACCACAATTCAGCCCCGCCCCCCGCCTCGATCTCGAAGTTGAACGGATCCCCCTTCGCGGCGTAGACCGTCGCCCGCTCAGCGCACGTCAGCCCTCTGCCAAGCCTCCGCCCGGCGGTGGTCGATGACCTTCCAGACGCCTGTCCCCCGGCCAGTCCTCTTCCAGACCCCGAACCGGAATCAGATACGATGGACATAACGCTTCCTCCCTATTTCCTTATTATAATATGACGATTCTGCAACCTGACAACAACCGCGCAAAAAGCCGTACCCCGAGGAGAGACGCCACATTTTCCGCAGTTTTAGCTTCATTTTAGCATTTTTTTTTCTCCCCCGTCAACGGCAAATAGTGAAGAAATGGCACCGCTCCCGATGCCCGACCCTGAGTCATGCGCCAGACGACTTGCCCCCTTGGTCTGGAAACTCCGAGCCCTTTGTAAACGCTCGGAGTTTCCAGGTCGATAGGCCAAGTCGTCCGCAGAACTCGGGTCGCTCATCGGCTGCGGGCGCGGGACGAGGCCCCACGGGCGATGTAACCTCCTAGGCGATTCGGAATTCCACTGCCCAGCAGAATTTATTCCACTGCCCAGTAAAAAAGATTCCACTGCCCAGTAGAATCCAATCCACTGCCCAGTAGAATTCAGAGTCGTCTAGGTGTCCCTGCGCTCCCTCCTAGACGAGGGCACACTCTCCCCTAGACCAAACCCTTTTCCTCTCCAGGTGAAACCACGCCGCCTTCTAGACCACCCTGCGTTCCCCTCTAGGTGAAACCACGCCGCCATTCCTCAATTTCCCATCTTTCCAGACAAAGAAATGTCGTTGAAGCGGCGCGAAGCGTCAGGCGGAACGTTAGTGGAGCCCTTTGCAAACGCTCGGAGTTTATCAATCCCCGGACGGCGCGGCGCGGCCCATCACGCGCTCGAAGATCCGCGTCGAGGTGACGAGGCCGTCATCCGTGACGACGTTCGCGAAGAACATCACCGCGTCCGCAGGGACGGGCGTGATGAAAGAGGTGCCCTCCTCCCTCAGGCCCGCAACGGGCGTCGCGGTCCACGGGCGATGTTCAAGGACGGGGTTCGCGTCGCACGTCGCCAGAAGCTCCGCCCGCGCCACGCGGCGGCCATGGGCGTCGAACGCGACGAAGAGGCCATCCGCCCCCAGCCGGGCCTCCGTGATCTCGACGAGCGGCGCGCCACCGCGGAGCAGCGAATCGGCCAGCGCCGTGATCTCCCTGGGGTCGCCCGCCGGAGGATGCCCGTGCGGCATCCGCAGTTTCAACGACAGCGCCACGGGCACCGCCGAGCCGAGCGCGCTGTACGACCGCCGCACCGCGTTCAGGGGATACCAGCGGTCGTTCGTGCCGCAGCACCAGAGCACGCGGCGCGTCCCGCCGCCGTCCGCGCCCATCTCCCGCAGGTAGTTTCTGGGGTCCCACAGCGCCAGCCAGCGGCGGTAGTCCCCCGGCGTGCCCATGTGGTCCCACTGCGGGTTGAGGTCGTACCAGCCGCACCCGTAGACGGGCGCCGCGAAGCGGAAGCGCGCGTCCACGTCCATCACGATGCTCGTGAGATAGCCGCCCCAGCTGATGCCCGTGAGGCCGGTCCGCGCCGCGTCCACCTCGGGCCGCGCCCGCAGGAACGAGTGGCAGCGCATCACCGCCGCGACGGCATGGTAGGTCCACTGGTCGGTGATCGGCTCGTTGACCTGCGCGACGGAGCTGCCCCACCCGCTCGGACCCGACCAGGGGTGCGCGCCGTGGGGCCGCCCGTCCCGCTCGCCCTGCGGAATCTTCCCGCAGGTATCCATCGCGATCGCCGCGTAGCCGCGCGCGTTCCAGAGCTTCACCCACTTCGCGAACGCCGTGCCGCCGCCGCCGTGCACGAGCACCATCGCCGGGGCCGGGTTCCGCGCCGAGGCCCCCTCCGGGAGGCCCCACCACGCGAAGACCCGCGTCGGACGGCCACGATAGGGCTCGCCCTCGATCCAGATCGGCGCCACACCCGCCACGCGGCCGTACTCGTTCGAGCACGGCATCTCCACCGCGAAGGTGCGCGGCGCGGCGTCCAGCGCCTGCACGTTCCAGAGGCCCCGCGACCCGCGCGGCAGGTCGCCGCCCGCCGCGACGATGGTCAACGAGAGGATGATAATCGATGCGATGCGTTCGGCAGCATTCATACGCGCAGTATAGCACACCGCGCGAATGTGGTACAATACCGCCCATGTGCCAGAAGGTCCCGTTCCGCATGCCCCGCGTCATCGCCTGGGAGGTGACGCGCTGCTGTCCGCTCAAGTGCCGCCACTGCCGTGCCGGCGCGGCGGACGTCTCAGACCCCCGCGAACTCTCCACCGACGAGTGCCGCCGCGTGCTCGACTCGCTTCCCGCCGCCCCCGCGCCCATGATCATCTGGACCGGCGGCGAGCCGATGCTGCGCCCGGACATCCTGGAGCTCGTCGCGCACGCGACCGCGCGCGGCGTCCGCAGCGTGATGGCCCCGTGCGGGACGCTCGTGACGGAGGACCGCCTCCGCGCGCTGAAGGCCGCCGGCGTGATGGCCTGCTCCTTCTCCCTCGACGGCCCCGACGCCGCCACCCACGACGCCTTCCGCGGCGTGCCCGGCGCCTACGCCAACGTCACGCGCGCCATGGCGATCGCCCGCGAGATCGGGATGCCCTTCCAGGTGAACACCACCGTCTCCACCCTCAACATCGACCGCCTCGCGGAGATCCACGCGCAGGCCGTCGCGCGCGGCGCCGCCAAGCTCGACCTCTTCTTCCTCGTCCCCGTGGGGCGCGGCAAGGGCATTGCGGACTACGCGCTCTCGCCCGAACAGACGGCGCGGGTGCTCGACTGGGCCTTCGCGAAGGCCGACGAGGGGCCTCTCGCCATCAAGACGACCTGCTGCCCCTCGGCACCCGTCCACTGGGCGCAGTGGCGGCAACGGCACGCCGCGCCCCCCGCCGCGCGCCCCCCCTGCGGCTGCCTCGGCGGGCGCGGCTTCGCCTTCCTCTCGCACCGCGGCGATCTTCAGACCTGTGGGTTCATCGACGTTCCCTGCGGGAACATCCGCGACTTCGACTGCGACTTCCCGGCGCTCATCGCCGCCGCCGCCAATCCCCTCGGCCTCTCCCGCACCTGCCGTTCGTAGCGCGCGTCACGCGCCGGGCTTCCTCTCGCCCACGGCGTAGCGCCCCTCGAAGGCAAGCCGCGCATCCACCGTCACCCGCACCTGCGCCCAGTTGCGCGCGCCGGGGACAAGGCGCGGCTCCTCGGCGAACGTCGCCGTCGCGAGCACGGTCTCGCGGATGGGCTTCGCATAGTGGACCTTCGCATCGACGACCGCCACCCAGGGGTTCGCGAAGCCGCTCGCCTTCGCGCGGTGCATCGCGAGCGTCCATCCCGCGAGAACGAGCCCCGAATAGGAGGCCCCCGCGAAGAGCGTGCCCTTGTCGTTTCGGTTCGCGTCGATTGGAATGCGCACCACCACGCGCGCGTCGTCCACCGCCACGACGCTCAGCCCCATCGCCGCCATGATCGGGATGCTCGCCCGAATGGAGTCCGTGAGCTCGGCTTCGGTCATGCTATGCCCGGTCGATCTGGTCGAAGGTGTCCACGACGATGGCCGGGGGCGTGCCGGTGTAGCGCGCGAGGTCGGCCGGCGTCGTCTCGCCGGAGAGCACGCACACGAAATCGACGCCCGCGTTGTCCGCAATCGCCTTGTCCGTGTAGAGCCGGTCGCCCACGCACGCGATCTCCTCGGGCCGGAAGCGCGCAAGCACCGGCGCGAGCAGCGAGGGCGAGGGCTTGCCGAAGACGTGGCTCGGCCTCATGCCGTTCGTGGCTTCGAGGAACTTCAGCATCCCGCCCACGTCCGGAATCGGCCCCTCCTCGGATGGACAGCAGGCGTCCGGGTGCGTGGCGACGAAATCGACGGGGCCGAGATTCGAGAGGTCCTTCAGCCCCACCGCGGCGTTGCCGCCGTTGCGCATGTTCCACTGCGCCGTGAGGCCGCGCAGCTTCTCGTAGGTGAGCTCGCGGTCGTAGGCGAGCGCCATCAGCTCGTTCCGCGCGGGATCGTATTCGAACGCCACGCCCGCGTCGGCGAGGCGCGCCCGCATGTGGGCCGTCACGGCCGCGCTCGCCACGAGGTAGACGCTCCGGTAGCCCCTCTCGCGGATATACGCCTCCAGCGTGATCAGCGGCGTGAGGATCTGCTCGGGCGTGACGGGTATCGCCGCGCCGGAGAGCTTCTTCATGTACTCGGCCGGCGTCTTCGAGGTGTTGTTCGTGAGGTAGTAGAAGGCGAAGCGGCCC
>JBJEWG010000185.1:0-10545 GCA_051884935.1 Kiritimatiellia bacterium
GCATAACTCGGGGTCGCTCATCGGCACAACTCGGGGTCGCTCATCGGGATGAGGCGGGCAGGGTAAATGTAAAAACGGTGCGATCGCCCGGAATCGACTGCACCGACACGGAACCGCCATGGAGCTGGACCAGGTGCTTGACGATGGCGAGGCCGAGACCGGTGCCGCCGAGGGCCCGGCTGCGTGACTTGTTCACCCTGTAGAACCGCTCGAACAGGTGCGGCAGGTGCGCGGCGGGGATTCCGATGCCGAAGTCGGTCACCGAGACGCGGACAACGCCGTCCTCGGCGACCGAGGCGACTTCGATGCGGTCCGAACCCGAATAGCGGATGGCGTTCTCGATGAGATTGCGCAGCACATCCTCCAGGCGCAGGGCGTCTCCATTCACCCGAACCGCGTCGTTCCGCACCAGTTCAAGGCGCAAATGGGCAGTTTTAGCCTTCGCCTGACAGCTGGCCACCACCGTTTCGACGAGTTCGTCGAGGGCGAGCGCGGCGAAATCGTGCGTCGCCTGCCCTTCCTCCCGTTCGATCTGCGCCAGCGCGAGGACATCGCCGACAAGCGCGCCGAGGCGGCCACTCTCGCCGTGTATGATCTCGAAGAGCTCCTTTCGCTCCCCCTCCGAAAGTCGGGACCCATCTCCCAGCATTTCGACCGCGCCGAGGATGGCGGTGATCGGGCTCTTCAGCTCATGTGTGACATTCGATGTGAATTCGCGCCGAAAACGCTCGGTTTCGGCCGCGATCTCAAGACGCTTCGCCTGCGCGTCGAGCCGCCGCGTCAGCCGACGGGTCACGAGGAACACGAACGCCACGATCAGCGCGCCCAGGATGCAGGCGGAGGCGATGCCGGCCCACACGAGGCGTTCGGACCGAATCACGCCCGTGTAGGGAATGGCGAGCCGCACGACGTGGTCCCCCACGCGGCGTGCGCAGTAGAGGAAATCGCGGCCCAGCGTCTCCGAACGGCGCCGCGCGGTGCTCTTCCCCGTCGCGAACGCGCGGCGAATCTCCTCGCGCGCCGCGTGGCTGCCGACCGCGGCATCCGTGTCGTACACGACCGAGCCATCCGCGGCGACGACGGTCACGCGCGTCTCGGATTCCGCGATCTCGGCGATCGCCGTGCGGAAGCTCCGCGCCACGACGAGGAACAGCGCCGCGCAGACGACGCTGCCCACGCCCGCCGCGAACGCCACGGGCCAGCTCTGGTCAGGCCTCCGCACCCGCCTCGTCCAATCTGTAGCCGACGCCGCGAATCGTCTCGATGTGGCGCGCCCACGCACCCAGCTTGCGTCGCAGCCCCACCATCTGCACGTCGATCGCGCGGGCCGTCACGGCCTTCTCGCCCTCGCAGATGCGGTCGATGATGAGGTCCCGCCCGAAGACGCGCCCCGCGTTCCGCAGCAGCAGCTCCAGAATGCGGTACTCGGTGAGGGTGAGCCTCAGCTCGTCCCCGGCGAGCGTCACGCGGTGCGTGCGGTTGTCGAGGGCGAGCCCGTCCAGCTCCAGCCGGTCCTCCGTCCGGGCGCCGTCCCGCCGCAGGGCCGCACGGATGCGGGCGAGCAGAATCTCCTTCGAGAACGGCTTGGTGACGTAGTCGTTGGCCCCGGCGTCGAGGCCGCGCACGACATCGCGCTCCTCGCCCTTCGCCGTGAGCATCACGATCGCGGCGGACGCGGTCTCGGGGTTCGCCCGGAGCGCGCGGCAGACGGCCAGGCCGTCCATCCCCGGCAGCATGACGTCCAGCAGCACGAGGTCCGGACGCTCCGAGAAGGCCCGAAGCAAGGCCTCGTCGCCCGTATCGGCCTCGATGAGATGCGTGTAGCCGGCGCTCTTCAGCGCCAGCACGACCACCCGCCGGATTGCGGGATCGTCCTCGACCACGAGAATCTTTGCAGAAATCGCCATGGGCCTCCATTATACCAAACGCCGTCAGCGCAGCGCGGCGACACGTTCGGCGATGTTCCCCAGATGACGGGAGACGTCGCGCAGCCCCGCCAGCACCGTCAGGAACGCCACGCCGCGCGGCCCACCGTCGGCCCCCTCCCGCCAGCCCGACGAACAGGCCTTCGTCAGGCGGCGGGACGCGGCGCGGATCGCGGCCTCCTCCGCCTTCGCGTCCCGCGGCAGCGCGCGGTCCGCGCGGAGGGCCCCCACGGCCTCGTGCGCGAATGACCGCACGCGGCCGATCAGCTCCACCGCGCCGGAGAGAAGCGCGGGGGGCAGACCCTCCTGCTGGACGCCCGGGGTGGTGCGGTAGATCTTCAGGGCGATATCCGAGATGCGCTCCGCGTCGTTGACGCAGTGGACGAGTTCCGGCAGCATCTGCGCCTGCCGGTCCGTCAGCTTCCGCCGGGAGATCGCCACGAGATAGTCCCGCATCTGCGACTGCATTCCGTCGATCTCGCGCTCGGCGTTCTCGACGGCCTCCTCATCGACCCGCGCCCGGCCCAGGCAGTTCGCGAGCGCGACCGAGGCGATCGTCCAGGCGCGGTTCGTCATCTCCGCGAGCGTGCGCCGCGCCGCGTGAAGCGCGAGTTCCGGCGTCGCGAGCAGGTTCGGCTCCAGCATGCGCACCGCGACGCCGCCGCCGTCGCGGATCAGGCGCGTGCAGAGCCGCGCGAGCGCGGGGATGAAGAAGGCGAGCACGGCCACGTTCGCGAGGTTGAAGATCGTGTGCGCCATCGCCACGTGCCGCCCGGGCGCCACGCCGGCGAAGCCGTCGCCGCGCGTGCAGGCATCCACCGCGTGGAAGAAAAGCGGCGCCGCCACGCCCGCCGCGTTCCGCGCGACCAGCGCGAAGCTGCCCACCACGAGGACCGTCCCCAGAATGTTGAAGAGCGCGTGCGCGAGGGCCGTCCGCCGCGCGTTCGCCGTGCCGCCGATGGAGGCGAGCGCCGCCGTGACGGTGGTGCCGATGTTGTCGCCGAGCACGATCGGAACGGCCGTCCAGAGCGAGATCACCCCCGTCTCCGCCAGCGCGATGGTGATGCCGATCGTCGCGGAGGAGCTCTGCACGAGCATGGTGCAGAGCGTGCCGACGGCGATCGCGCCCAGCACGGCGAGGGGCGGGAGGTGGCCGCCCGCGCCCGGCGTGCAGTCGAAGAGCGAGAAGAAGGCGATGAATCCCGGCATCCGCGCGAGCGTCTTCAGCTCGTGCGACATCAGGTTCATGCCGAAGAAGAGAAGGCCGAAGCCGAGCACGGTGCGCCAGGCACCGCGCGAGACCGTCCGCCGCGCGATCATCAGCCCGGCCACGCCCAGCGTGACGGCGGGCAGCGCGATGTCGTTCAGCCGCAGGGAGACGATCTGCCCCGTCACCGTGGTGCCGATGTTGGCGCCGAAGACGACGCCGATCGCCTGTTCGAGCGAGAGCAGCCCCGCGTTCACGAACCCGACCGTCATCACGCTGGTGGCGGACGAGCTCTGCACGAGCGCCGTGACGGCCGCCCCGGAGAGGATCGCGAAGAACCGGTTCCGCGTCATGTAGCCGAGCGCGGCCTTGAGCCGTTCGCCCGCCGTCTCCGCGAGCCCCTCGCTCATGAGCCCCATGCCGTAGATGAACAGCGCGAGCCCGCCCAGAACCGTCGTAATCAGCTTGATCGTGTCAATCATTGTCCTAACGCTCCTTGCGCCGCAGAGTTTCGCAAAGGCGCGTTAGGGGTCAATTCACGTCGTGTTAGGATTCGGTTAAATCCGCCGGGGTGATCGTCACGCGGGAGACGGCGGGCCGCACGGCATTCAGGCGCTCGCGGATGTCCTCCTCCTCCGCGATCAGCTCCGGCTCGCGCGCGCCCTTCCCGCAGCGCTCGACGATCCGCCGCAGCTCCTCCGCCAGCGCCGCCGCCGCACGGGCCCGCGTCTGGTTCGGCGTGGCGAGCGGCGCCACGTTCACGCCCGCGCGGAACTCATCCGCCGCGAACGTCCCCACGCGCGTGCCGTCGAAGGCCAGGCCGTAGGCGCCCGCCGCGAGATTCGTCACCACGAAGCGCTCCTGGTTGAGGCGCGCCGTGAGCGGGTAGAGGGCCTCGGCCGCCGCGTACTCCGCCGTCGTCGGGAACGGCAGGGCCTTCGGCGCGTAGGTGAAGGCGAGGCCGCCGCGCGGCAGACGGCGGACGGCCGAGACGACCGCGTTGCGCGTCTCGGGCATCCTCTTCCCGTTGGCGCGCGGGTAGACCTTCCCGTTCGCCGCGTCGAGCGACACCTGCGCCACGATCGGCGTCACACGCATCTGGTCGAGCACCTGCGCCGCCATCAGCAGACGCTCCACCGCGCCGGGATGCGCGGGGCGGCTCCCCTTGAAGATCGCCGTCAGTGGGTCGAACATCTCGATCAGACCCCAGTTGCGCGCGCGGGCGAGGGCCCGCACGGCCTCCGCGCGGGCCGCAGCATCCGGATCGCCGGGGGACGGCGTCACGAGAACCGTCTTCACCCCCGCCGCCGCGAACGTGTCCGCGATCTCCCTGCCGCCCGTCACGAACACGCGGTCGGGCCGCAGCGCGAGGACGTCGCCGCCACCGCCCATCACGCGCGTCCGCGCGCCCGGGTTCCGCAGGCACTGGAAGAGCTGCAGCTGCGCCACGCAGGCGGCATCGCCCACGAAGACGACGCGCTCGCCGGCGGCGAGGCGCCCCACGCCGCCCGCGTCGCACCACTTCATCACGAAGTCGCGCAGGTGACGGCTCGACGGCTCCACGCCGCCGCCGTGGCTGCCCTCCGTCTCGATGAAGGAGCAGTTCTTGTGCCCGCACCGCCGCATGGAGATGCCGAGCAGCTCGTTCTCCTCCACGCGGCAGGGCATCTCGTCGTCGGCGCGCCCGCCCGTGAGGAAGAGGGACGGCGGGAAGCGCGCCTCCTTCACCCAGTAGAGCGGCGCCCAGGGGTCCACCTTCGGCGCGTAGCGCGGCTCGGCGTCCTTGAACGAGACGGCGCGCACGTTGAAGTGCTTCGTCACCTGCCCCGTGAGCGGGACGATGCCCGCGAGGTCGGTCGTCTTGTGGTCCCACGCGCCGAGCCACCGCGGGTCCATGCCGATCATCGCCGTGAGGTAGCCGCCGCCGGAGATGCCCGTCACGAACACCTTCTTCGGATCGCCGCCGTAGCGGGAGATGTTCTCCAGCGTCCAGGCGACGGCCGCCGCCGCGTCGCCCACGCACTCCTCCGGCGTCGTCTCGGTGAGGAAGCGGTAGCCCACCGCCACGCCGGCCACGGGGTCCTTGTCCGTCGCCTCCACGGGCCACGGCGCGAAGTGGCGCGCGCCCGAGACGAGTCCGCCGCCGTGGAAGTTGACCACCGTCGCGAAGTTCGTCACGCCCATCGGCCAGCGGACGTCCAACTTGCACTTCTTCCGCGCGGCGTCGCCCGCCTCCGCGAGACGCGCCTCGGAATAATAGGGGATGTTCCGCTCGACGCGGAACTCGTGGCCCCACACGCTCCACGCGCCGCCCAACAGCAGCGCACCGACGATCAGCAGGTTCTTCATGGTTCCTCCTTTGACAATGCCCGGTTCAGCACGGCCTCCCCCGCCGCGTCCAGCTCCAGCCGAAGCGGACGCACCGACGGCGTTCGCTCAGTGAACACCGAGGGATAGAGCGCGAACGCGGGCACGAACACGCGGTTCGCCACGGCATAGCCCACCGTCGTGCGCGCGCCGTCCTTCGCCACGAACTCCACCACGGGCCGCGCGCCCGCCGGCAGTTCCCTCGGCGGCAGGAAGGCGAGTTCAAGCTGCTGCCAGTACCACCCCGCCTTGCCGATAGGGGGCCGCACGCAGGGGAAGCGAACACCACCCGCCACCTCAAGCGCGCCGCCCGCCATCTCCTCGGCCGCCACCGCGCCGCGCATCCGCGCCCACTTCGTCGGCGCGGGGTTGGCCGTGAACCGCGCGGCCTCGGGGAAGAGGCTTGTCGGCGGACGCGGATTCCCGCCAACCCAGACCACGCGCCCGCCCTTCGCCGCGAACGCCTCCACGGCGCGCAGGAAGTCCGCCGCCGCGAACCCCATGTGGTCGCCGAGCCCGCTGCCCGGCACGACGAGCGTCCGCACGCCGGCGGGGACGCCCCCGCGCATGACCTCGCGCAGGTCGAGCAGGGCCGCATCCCGCGTCGCGCGAAGCGTCGTCACGATCTGCACGGCCAGCGTGCGGTTCGCCATGTAGACGACGCCCCGCGTCCAGAACCCCGTCGGGTCGAACACCACGCCGATCTCGGGCGCCCGTCCCGGTTCGGGCCAGAGCCCGCGCGCGATCGAATCAAGCTCCACACTGCGCGCAGCGAGGAACTTCCGCGCGGCCGCCGCATGGCCCGCCGCAACCGCCTTCGCGTCGAAGGCGGGAATCTCCGGCCGCGCGGCGAAGGCCACCGCGGCCCGGAAGACCTCGCACGTTCGGCGCACGGCGAAGGCGACCTCGGCGGCAAACGCCCGCAGCGCCGGTTCGCCGCCCGCCGCGAAATCGACGTCATACCGATAGTAGGTCGTGCCCGCCAGCTCGTCCCCGTAGAGCGCGGCGTAGACGCCCGGCGCGTCCTGTGGCCCCTCGGCGAGGTCGAGCGCATCGACAACCTCCCGGAGAATCCGCCGCCCCTGCGGCGTCGCGTCGAGGATCGCGCAGTCAGTGGGAACGGCGTCCGTCAGACCCTGATCCGCCCAGTTGTAGGTGACGAGCTGGATGAGCGGCGAGTGGTTCGCGCTCACCGTGTCGGCGATGGAATGGTTGAGGCAGCCGAGCACGAAGCCCGCGGCCGCGTCGTTCCCGGCGCGGAGGGCCCGCGCGAGGGCGCGGACGAGCTCGCACCGCGCGTCGGCGGCGTGAAGGCGGAACATCGTGGCCGGCTTGCCGTTCTTTGCGGCCAGATGCGCGCGCAGCTCGGCATCCAGATACACGGCCCGCGCGTCGAGCGTCGTCTTCGTGTCGTCCGGCGCGTGGCAGGCCTTGAGGAGGCACGCGCCGCCCGCGCCCGCGCGCAGACGCTCCCCCCACGCGCCCGGCAGCACGCGCAGCGTCTCCCGCGCCACGACGTCGTGCCCCGGCCCCCACGCCAGCGCGGGGCCCGCCAGACAGACGAAGAGGACGAGCACCGCGCCCCGCAGGCCCCTCGCGCGCGGCGGGCGGCGGCCATCCTCCCGCCCCAGACGGCGAAGGAAGCGGAGGTGCGAGACGAGCGGCGGCAGCGTCGCGAGCTGGCAGAGCACGTCCGAGATGGGCAGCGCCAGCCACACCGCGAACGTGTGGTCCGCGAAGACGTGCGGCAGAATCCAGATGCAGGGGATGAGGATGAGGAACTGGCGGAGGATCGAGAGGAACGTGGCCGTCCAGGGATGCCCGATGGACTGGAAATACGTCGTCGCCACCACGTTGATGCCGATGCACCACAGCATGCAGTTCGAGATGCGGAGGTTCTGCCCCGCCAGGCGCAGGAACGCGGGGTCCGTCCCGTCCGTGAAGATGCGGGCGATCAGTTCGGGACAGATGACCTGGGCGAGCGCCGCCACCGTCACGAGCACCGTCGTGATCCACAGCCCCAGCACGAGCGCGCCCCGCACGCGGGCGTAGCTGCGCGCGCCCCAGTTGAAGCCGAAGATCGGCGCCAGCCCCTGCTGGATGCCCAGCACCGGCATGAGGAACATCAGCATCACCATCTGGAAGATGCCCAGCGCGGCGATCTGCGACGTCGCCTCGGCCTGATCGGCGGACCACCTGGCGAGCGCCATCTGAAGCGACACGTTCACGAGGCTGCCCATCAGCTGCTGCAGCGCGGGCGAGAGGCCGATGCCCGCCGCCCGCCCGAGAATGGCGCGGTAGAACCCGATCCGCCGCAGACGCAGGCGCACCACGCTGTGCCCGGGCCGGTAGTAGGCGAACGCCCACGCGCAGGAGAGCGCCATCGCCGCCACCGTCGCCCAGGCGGCCCCCGCCACCCCCATGCCGAGCCCGAAGATGAAGATCGGGTCGAGCACCAGATTCGTCCCGAAGCCCACCACCATGCACATCATGGACGACACGACGGCCCCCTCGCTGCGCATGGTCGCGGAAAGCCCGAACGCCAGATGCGAGAAGACGTGCGAGAAGAGGACGATCCGCAGGTAGACCTTCGCCTGCTCCAGCGCGCCGGCCGTCACGCCCGCCCCGCCCGTCCAGCGGAGGATCGGGTCGAGGAACGCGAAGACGAGCGGCGGCAGGATGAAGAAGAACAGCAGCTTGAGGGCGATCAGCTCGCCCAGGATCTTCTCGCAGGTCGGCCGGTCCCCCTCGCCCAGCTTGATCGAGAGCACCGCCGCGTGGCCCGCGCCCACGAAGACGCCGAACGCGCCGAACACCATCATGATCGGGAACGCGAGCGTCAGCCCCGCCATCGCGTCCGTCCCGCAGCCGTGGCCGATGTAGACGCGGTCCACGATCGCGTAGAGCGCGTTCAGCGTCATCGAGACGAGCGCCGGCCATGAAAAACGCGCGAGGAGCCGTCCCAACGGCTCCTCTGCGAGTTCGCGTAGATGGGACCTATCCATCATCGCCTCAGAACGTCACGGCGACGTCGTCGCCGAGCGCCTTGCGGATGCGCTGCATCTCGGCCTCGGGGATCGGGCACCCCGCGAGCGAAAGCGACTCCAGGCGGCGCCACCCCGAGAGGTCCTTCGGCAGCTCCTTGATCCGGCAGCCGGTGAGGGAGACGCTTCGGAGCGCGGGCATCTGCGTGAGCCACGCGGGGACTTCGGTGATCGCGTTCTTGTCGAGGATCACGTCCTCCACGCGCGGGCACGCCTTGAGGAACTCGGGGACGGTCTCCAGCTTGTTGCGCGCGGCGTAGAAGCGGCGCAGCTCCTTCAGCCCGCCCAGCGCCGCGGGCACCTCCGCGAGCTGGTTCTCGTTGAGGCGCAGATAGCGCAGCCCCTTCGCGCCGCCCAGGCTCTCGGGCAGGGCCGCGAGCTTGTTGCCGTCGAGGTTGAGGTACTGGAGCGCGGGCATCTTCGCCAGCTCGTCGGGCAGCGCCGCGAGGTCGTTGCGGGCGAGCCAGAGGCGCGCGAGCGACGGCAGGGCGAAGACGTCCTGCGGGATGGCCGTGAGCTTCCGCTCGGAGAGGTCGAGCTCGCGCAGGGCGGGCAGGTCCTTGAGCGCGCCCTCCGCGAGGGGCTCCGCGCCGCCGCGCAGGTAGAGGCGCACGACCGCCGCGCGGTTCGTGGCGGCGAGGGCCGCGAGCGACGTCACCGGCGTGGCGTCCGGCGGGCGCCCGCGGTTGTCGAAGCACCCGGTCAGCGCGGCGCACGCCGCGGCGAGAATCATCGGAAGAGGCAGTCTCATACGCGCGTAGTATAGCATAATTCCCCGGCGCCCCCACCGCGCGGACGCGGCGGCGCGGCGGGAGACGAGGAGGCGTCAATCCTGATCGGAGGGGTCGGCGAGGGCCGAGACGAAGAGCGCCTTGATGGTGTGCATCCGGTTCTCGCTCTCGTCGAAGACCTTGGAGTACTTCGACTCGAACACCTCGTCCGTCACCTCAAGCGCGCCGGACTCGCGGGTGACCTCGGTGTTGAAGTCGTGGAACGCGGGCAGACAGTGCAGGAACATGAGCTTGCCGTCGAGGTTGCCCGTCGCGCGCATGAGGTCCATGTTGATCTGGTAGGGCCGCAGCAGCTTAATGCGTTCGGCGGTCTTCGCCTCCTCGCCCATCGATACCCAGACGTCGGTGTAGAGCACGTTCGCGCCCTTCACGCCCTTCACGGGATCGTCGAAGACGCGGATGTCCACGCCGTTGCGCGCGGCGACGGCCTCGGCCTCGGCGAGCACCGCCTCGTCCGGCCACAGTTCCCTCGGCGTGCAGCACACATAGCGGATGCCCGCCTTGGCGCAGCCCATCATGAGGGAGTTCGCCACGTTGTTGCGTCCGTCGCCGACGTAGGCGATCGTGCAGCCCGCGAGCGAGCCGAACGTCTCCTTCACCGTCAGCAGGTCCGCGAAGATCTGCGTGGGATGGTAGTTGTCGGTGAGGCCGTTCCACACCGGCACGCCCGACCACTTGGCGAGCTCCTCGCAGGTCGTCTGCGAGAACCCGCGGAAGAGGATGCCGTCGTAGATGCGCCCGAGCACGCGGGCCGTATCCTTCACGCTCTCCTTCTTGCCGAAGTGAATGTCGGGCCGCGTGAGGTATTCGGCGCCGCCGCCCTCGTCGCGCGCCGCGATAATCGACGAATTGCGCGTGCGGGTGGACGATTTCTCGAATATAAGGGCGATGTTCTTGCGGTGCAGCAGATTCCCGCGCACGCCCGCCGCCCGCCGCGCCTTCAGCTGCGCCGCGAGGTCGATCAGGCTCATCATCTCCGCATCGGTGAAAGACGTCATCCGCATCAGCGAACGACCCTTCAGTTCTGGCATCCAGGTTAGCATATTTACCTTCCTTTCAAAGCGCATTAGTATACCATAATCCCCCGCAAAACGGCAAATGTCATCCGCGTCGCGGGGGTGGAGGGAGGTGAGTCATCGGCATAACTCGGGTTGGCTCATCGGCATAACTCGGGTTGGCTCATCGGCATAACTCGGGTCGGCTCATCGGCA
>JBJEWG010000186.1:0-10538 GCA_051884935.1 Kiritimatiellia bacterium
CACTGGGCAGTAGATTGGATTCCACTGGGCAGTGGAATAAATTCCGCTGGGCAGTGGAATCCCGAATCGCCTAGGAGGGAGGTATGCCCCGTCGGCTCTGGTACTATGGGACGTCGGCGGGAGGTGGTCACCTCTCGGTAGCGTCCGTGCCCGCCCTGCGGGCCATCGTGCCCGCCCTGCGGGCCATCGTGCTTGCCCTGCGGGCCATCGTGCTTGCTCTGCGGGCCGACGACCTGCGCCCGTGGGGCCTCGCCCGCTTCGCCGAATGGCGTTGGCGACGCCCGCTGGCGCGGCGTCTGCGGAACGGTAAACTCCACCACTTTTCCGACTGGAAGTATTCCCACGGTTTTGATATCATATTCCTTCCATTTTCAAAGGAAAGGCAGAGTGAGCAATGAAGTTCGAGACGAAAGAGTCCAGTCCCTGCGTGATCGCCCTCTCGGTGAAGGCTGAGGCCGAGGAGGTTCAGGGCGAGTACAAGAAGGTGCTGAGCGCGTTTCTCCGCGAGGCGTCGATCCCCGGTTTCCGCAAGGGCAAGGTGCCGGTGACCATCCTCAAGCAGAAGTTCCAGCAGGAGATCGCCCGCGAGTGCGAGCAGGCGTGCTTCCGCGAGTTCTATCCCAAGGCCCTCAAGGAGTCGGGGCTGGGCGTCGTCGATCTCCAGAACGTGACGGACGTGCTGTTCACGCCGGAGACGGGGTTCTCCTGCACGGCGCTCGTGGAGGTGAAGCCGACCTTCGACCTGCCGAAGTACAAGAAGCTCGCGATCAAGCCCGGCGATGTGCAGGTGACGGACGAGCAGGTGGCCGACCGCGTGGAGAGCTTCCGCAAGGCCTTCGCCAAGTTCGAGGACGCCAAGGAGGGCGACGCGATCGCCGATGGCGACTTCGTGCAGTTCGACTACGCCGGCGCGCTGGACGTGAAGGCGAAGACGCCGCTGGCCGAGGTCGTGCCGGATCAGAAGGCGATCTGCAGCGGCACGGGCTTCTGGACGCAGCTTGAGGAAGGCCGCTTCGTGCCCGAGATCCTCGAAGCGCTCAAGGGCATGAAGATCGGCGAGACGAAGGACGACGTGAAGGTCAAGTTCCCGAAGGACAACGCGCCGGAGGCCATCAAGGGCAAGAAGTGCGTCTACACGGTGACGGTGAAGTCGTTCCGCCGCCGGGCGCTGCCGGACGACGCGGCGTTCGCCGAGGCCGCCAAGGTCGAGTCGCTGGACGCGCTGCGCAAGCAGCTGCGCGAGCAGATGGAGAAGGACGCCGCCGCCGCCGAGCTGGAGGGCCGCAAGAACCAGGCCATCGAGCTGCTGCTCAAGAAGAGCGACTTCGACGTGCCGCCGTCGCTCGTGCAGCGCCAGATCCAGAGCTACCTGCAGGACCTCGCGCAGCGTGCCCAGTACTCGGGCCTCTCCGCCGACTACATCGAGAAGAACCGCGACAAGATCCTCGCCGACGCCGAGACCAACGCGGTCCGCCAGGTGCGCCTCTCCTACATCCTGCTCGGCATCGCCAAGGCCGAGAACATCGAGGCGACGGACGACGACGTGAACGCCGGCCTCGCGAAGATGGCCGAGGGCTCGAACGGCAAGGCCACGGCCGCCGACCTGCTCAAGCAGCTTCAGGAGAACGGCCAGGTGGAGCTCTACAAGGAGCAGCTCAGGGCCGAGAAGGCGCTGGACCTGATTCTCGCGGAAGCCAAGTAAGATTCCGCTCGTGCGCGCGCTCAAGTCCGTGGCGGGCCGGTCGGCCCCCGCGGACGCGAACGCGCCGTATTATATAGGAAAGGGAAAGTCATGGCAGCGAGCAATTCATATCTGGTGCCGATGGTCGTCGAGCAGACGAGCCGCGGCGAGCGTTCCTACGACATCTACAGCCGCCTGATGCAGGACCGCATCGTGCTGCTCGGCGGCGAGGTGAACGACGATTCGGCGAACCTGATCGTGGCGCAGCTCCTCTTCCTGCAGGCGCAGGACGCGAAGAAGCCGGTGAACATGTACATCAACTCGCCGGGCGGCAGCGTCACCGCGGGGCTCGCCATCTACGACACGATGCAGTTCATCTCCTGCCCCGTGCACACCTACTGCATCGGGCAGGCGGCCTCCATGGGCGCCGTGCTGCTCACCGCGGGCGAGAAGGGCCACCGCTTCGCCCTGCCGAACGCCCGCATCATGATCCACCAGCCGTGGGGCGGCGCCGAGGGCAAGGCGAGCGACATCGAGATCACCTGCCAGGAGATCCTCCGCCTCAAGCAGACGCTCAACGAGATACTCGCCGCCCATTCGGGGCAGCCGCTGGAGGCCGTCGTGCGCGATACGGACCGCGACCACTTCATGAGCGCCGAAGAGGCGTGCACGTGGGGCCTTATCGACCAGGTGCTCGTTCCGAAGAAGGCCTGATCCATGGCGAAGAAGACCACCAATCCGCCCGTGGGGCCGCGCTGCACCTTCTGCGGGCGCAGTGCGGCCGACGGGGTGCTCGTCATTCCCTCCGAACACGCCAACATCTGCGAGGACTGCGCGACGGCGGTGAACGAGTTCATCCGCGAGGTCCATGCGAAGGCCGATGCCCTTGACAACGCGGGGTCGCCGCGCGCCGCGCGGGCGCCTCAGGCGAAGAAGGCCGCGCCGGCGCCGCTGGGGCCCGTCCCCGCGCCGCGCGAGATCAAGGCCTTTCTCGACAAGTACGTGATCGGGCACGAGGAGACGAAGAAGATCCTCTCGGTCGCGGTCCACAACCACTACCGCAGGCTCGAATCCGCCTCGGCGAAGACGAGCCCGGAGTTCGCGGACGTCGAGATCGAGAAGTCGAACATCCTCCTCATCGGCCCGACGGGGTGCGGCAAGACGCTCTTCGCCCGCACGCTCGCGAAGATGCTGAAGGTGCCGTTCGCCATCGGCGACGCGACCACCCTCACCGAGGCCGGCTACGTGGGCGAGGACGTCGAGAACGTGGTGCGCTATCTGTGGCAGAACGCGAACGGCGACGTGGAGCTCGCCAAGCGCGGCATCATCTACATCGACGAGATCGACAAGATCGCCTCGAAGACGGACAACGTCTCCATCACGCGCGACGTCTCCGGCGAGGGCGTGCAGCAGGCGCTGCTGAAGATTCTCGAAGGGACGGTCTGCCGCTTCCCGCCGAAGGGCGGGCGCAAGCATCCCGACCAGGAGTACATCGAGGTCGATACCTCCAACATCCTCTTCATCGTGGGCGGCGCGTTCGTGGGGCTCGACAAGATCATCGCGAACCGCCGGGGCAAGTCGGTGATCGGCTTCGAGACGTCGGGCGCGGACGGCGCGGCGGCGGCCTCGTCGCTCGTCGCGGCCCCGAAGCCAGGCGTGCTGGACGTCCACCCCGAGGACCTCGTCAAGTTCGGCCTCATCCCCGAGTTCACGGGCCGTCTGCCGGTGATCACCGCGATGAGCGAGCTGAGCGAAGACGACCTCGTGCGGGTGCTCACCGAGCCGAAGAACTGCCTCGTGAAGCAGTACCGCAAGCTCCTCGCGATGGACAACGTCGATCTGTCGTTCGAGCCGGACGCGCTGCGCGCCCTCGCCCGCAACGCCCTCGCCCGGAAGACCGGCGCGCGCGGCCTCCGCGCGGCGATGGAGAAGATCATGACGAACGTGATGTACGAGGCGCCGGACTCGAAGACGACGAAGGCCGTCGTCGTGACGGCCCAGATGGTGGAGGACGGGCTGAAATGACGGTCACTCTTCTTCGCGCGAAGCTCCACCGCATCCGCATCACGGAGGCGTGCCTCGACTACGTCGGCTCGCTGACCGTCGATCAGGACCTGATGGACGCCGCCGGGCTTTTCGTCAACGAGCGGATTCTCTGCGCGGACGTCGAGAACGGCAACCGCTTCGAGACCTACGTCATCCCCGGCCCCCGCGGCTCGGGCGTCTGCTGCCTCAACGGCGCGGCGGCCCACATGGGCAAGGTCGGCGACCGCCTCATCGTGATGGCCTTCGGACAGTTCACGCCCGAGGAGGCCGCCCTGCACCAGCCCCGCGTCGTCTTCCTCGGCGCGGAGAACAAACCCCGCCCGTGAGATTTCCGCTTGTTCCCGGCGGGCTTCCTGTGCTATTCTTAACACATCATCAGAAAGGATCAAGTCATGCAGACACCTGAAGAGTTTCTTGAATCGAACGGCCTCGCGACCGCCACGCTCGACCGCGCGGCGCTGATCGCCGCCTTCCAGAAGGAGATGGAGGCGGGCCTCGCGGGCGAACCGTCCTCGCTGAAGATGATCCCCACCTACACGTCCCCCTACGGCGAGATCACGAAGGACGTGCCCGTGACGGTGCTCGACGCCGGCGGCACGAACTTCCGGGGCGCGACGGTGACGATTCCGTCTGCGGGCGAGATCCGGATCGAACACGTCGAGAAGGGCGAGATGCCGGGCGCGAAGAGCTACGTCTCGGCCTATGACTTCTATGCGGTGCTTGCGAGCCACGTGAACCGCTGCCGCCCCTACGTGAAGGATTCCGCCATCGGCTTCTGCTTCTCCTACCCGGCCGAGGCCTCGGCCGACGGCGACGCGAAGCTCCTCATGTGGACGAAGCAGATCCAGGCGCCCGAGATCGTCGGCCAGTGGGTCGGCGCCGAGCTCGCCAAGCGCCTCGACCCGAAGCCCTCCAAGGTGCAGGTCGTGAACGACACGGTCGCGACGCTCCTCGCGGGCAAGGCCGCCGAGAAGCCGGGGCAGAAGTTCAGCGCCTACATCGGTTTCATCCTCGGCACGGGCACGAACGTCGCCTACATCGAGCGCAACGACGCGATCAAGAAGCTCACGAACCCGCCCCCGGGCGCGATGGTGGTCAACACCGAGTCCGGCGGCTTCAACAAGATCGCGCAGAGCGCGTTCGACGAGGCGATGGACCGCAAGACGTCCGACTGCGGCAGCCAGCGCTTCGAGAAGATGATCGCCGGCGCCTACCTCGGCCGCATCGGCCTGGAGGTGTTCA
Organism: Kiritimatiellia bacterium; assembly: GCA_051884935.1. Classification (GTDB taxonomy): domain Bacteria; phylum Verrucomicrobiota; class Kiritimatiellia; order RFP12; family UBA1067; genus RUG572. The sequence continues at coordinate 4,970 of JBJEWG010000186.1, forward strand.
AGGCCGCTGCGCGCGCGGGCTTCTTCAGCGACCACGCGAAGGCCGCCGTCCTCGGCCTCGGCGCGCTGGAGAGCTACGACCTCGACAACTTCTGCGCGAAGTACGACAACGGCAAGCCGAACCCGCTCGACAAGGTGTTCACGGACGAGGCCGACCGCGCGATGGCGCGCCGCCTCGCGACGCCCGTCTTCGAGCGCGCGGCGATCCTCACCGCCGTCCATCTCGCCGCGTTCATCGTGAAGACCGGCGGCGGCACGGACCCGAATGCGCCCGTGTGCGTGTGCATCGACGGTTCCACCTACTACAAGACGCGCGTCGTCTCCTTCCCCGACATCGTGAAGAAGGAACTCGACGAGATGCTCGCGAAGCGCAACATCTCCTACGCGCTTACCGTGTGCCCGGACCACGCGCCGATGGTCGGCGCGGCGGTCGCGGCGCTTCTCAAGTAGGCATCTGGAGCGGATATTCCGCGCCACTTCGGCCGCCGTCCTGCTGGATGGCGGCCGAAATGTTTTAAAACAGGTCGGCGCGCGTTTCGGTACGGGTCGGTTCGAGAATGAGGTTATCGTCTTTGATCTGATAGATGAGCGGCCAGTCGGGGGCGATGTGACTTTCGCGGTGGTTCGCCCTGTTGCCCGTGAGCGCATGGTCGCGGTTGGTTGTCGGGAGGGATTCGCCGTTGGCGAGTTTGGCGACGACAGTTTGCAGTTTCGTGATTGGAAGGTGCCGCTTGAGAATGCGCTCGTAGTCGCGTTTGGTCGTATCATCTACGGAGATTGTCATGCTGGACATATCGAATATGCTCCTTTCATCTTGTGAAACGAGCATATCTCACCACGATTCCCCGATGCGTTCAAGAGGGTGTGGCCTTATTACTACAAGTGCGCCGTGATAAAATAACCAATTCTGCCGATAAACGGGGGAGTGGGTCTGGGTGGGTGTGGGCGATGATGCGCACCGGCGCGGAAAATGGTGCGCACCACTGAAGCAAATGGTGCGCACCATTGACGTCTGCGGTGCGCACCATTTGGGGTGGTGGTGCGCATCAGCTCAAGGACTGCCGTCTAGGGGTGATGTTCCTGAATCCGTCTGATGCGGCGCAGCCTTTTCAGTATGTGGTGATGGAGTTTGATGCTGTTGATCCAGGTCTTACGGCGTCTCAGGGCGTCCTTGACCTCTTCCGGCGTAGAACCCTGGCGTATGGCGTCCGCGGCCTGTCGTAGCGATAGGCGAAGTCCTTACTGTTCCTGCACTTCCCCTTCACCTTAATTGTACAACTCTCCTATACAACGACTCCTGGATTTGATACAATGACATTTGGTGACGCGACAAGGAAGATTCGAAACATCTGCGAAACCTCTGTGAATATGGGTGAAGACGAATAAAGGAAATTCGGTTTTATATGGGTTATTTTGCGTTGTCAAATCATTTTTAACAACTCGGAGAAAGTTCGAGTTTTCTTTTATCAAGCGTGGCGGGACTCAATATGTGGGAAGGGACGCGGGAAAGGCGGGTTCGTTATGTCTAAAGGGTATGTCTATATTCTGACTAATCCGTCGTTCCGTGAGGATTGGGTCAAGATTGGTAAGACCAGACGCCCGGTCGATGTCCGTAGCGCCGAGTTGGACAATACGGCCGTGCCCCTGCCGTTCGAGAAGTACGGCGACGATAAAGACTGAGCACTACGAGAAGGTCGAGAAGCTGATTCACAAGACGATCGACCGGCTGACCAAACTCCGTATCCGGCAGAACCGCGAGTTCTTCAATATTCGTCCGGCGGAAGCCTACGCCATTCTCAAGGACATTGCGGCGGTCGTTCCGGATGCCGAGCTTGAAGTGTTTGATGACGCCCTGCGGGAGAAGGAAGTCGATGAGGACGGAACCCCGGTTACAAAAGAACGCCGTCCTCGGTTCCTTTTCAGCATGATTGGAATTCAGGTGGGAGAGGAAGTCGTATTCGAACCTGCTGGCATCACCGTCCGTGTCGCGGCTGACAATCGGATTGAATACAAGGACAAGCTTTACACGCTCTCGGGCTTTTGTTCGGACTTTATGCCCGATAGTCAGCGGATTCCCTCAGATGCCTATCAAGGGCCCTGCTATTTCACCTATAACGGCCGTTCGCTCGACAAGCTGAGACTTGAGCGGGAAAAGCACAAGTCGGCATAGCCGCGCCACGGCCTACCCATGTTCCGCTGCCTTTGACCTGCGGGTGATTCTCGGCCCTGAGGGGATTTATGCTATAATTGCCGCATGAGGCATATTTATGGCTGATGAATCGCTGATTGGCAGAGAGTTCGTGCATTTCAAGGGCGGGCATTACCGCCTTGAAGGCTATGCGAAGGATTCCGAGACGCTGGAGGAGATGGTCGTCTATCGCGCGCTCTACGGCGACGGCGGGCTCTGGGTGCGTCCCGCGAAGATGTTCTTCGAGTCGATCGAGCGGCCGGGTTATGCGGGGCCGCGGTTCGCCGTGCTGCCAACGGCGGGCGCTCCTCGGCATTGATCTGGAGATGAACCCATGAGCGAAGTCAACTACAGACGCAACGGCAACAAGTATTCCTCGAATGGAAAGTGCTGGGGCCCGTCGCCGAAGATCGGCAAGGCGAAGGAGGAGGCGAACGGGCCGAAGCCCAAGTCGAGCCGCGAGCGCCGTGCGCTGAAGAAGAGGACGTGAGGAGATGTGCGATGACGGTTGAGGAGTTCAGGGTCCGCATGGGGAGCGGCGAGAAGATCGGCGGCGGTTCGCCGCTGCATGAGGCGTTCCACGCCTTCTCGCAGGAGGCGCAGAAGGCCCTGGCCGAGATCAACGTGGGCTATCACGAGCCGGCGGAGGTCCGCGCCGTTCTGGAGCAGCTGTGGGCGTGTGAGCTGGATCCGTCCGTGACGGTCTGGCCGCCGTTCTTCACGGACTGCGGCAAGAACACGCACGTCGGCAAGCGGGTCTTCGTCAATGCGGGCTGCCAGTTCCAGGACCAGGGTGGGGTATGGATCGGGGACGATGTGCTGATCGGCCCGCAGACCGTCATCGCGACGCTCAACCACGCGCAGGATCCGGACGACCGCGCGTCGATGTGGGCGAAGCCCGTCCGGATTGGCAGCCGGGTCTGGATCGGCGCGCACGTGACGATTCTTCCCGGCGTGACGATTGGCGAGGGCGCGATCGTCGCCGCCGGCGCCGTCGTCGCGAAGGACGTCCCGCCGCGAACGGTCGTCGGCGGCGTACCCGCGAAGATTCTGAAGACCATCGGCGCATAGCCCGCGCCGCCCCGCCGGTCTCCGCGACGCCGCTTGCATACCGTACGGGGGTATGGTAGAATAGGCGGCGTCATGAGAACGGAAGAAACATCGAGGATGCTGACGATCCGCCTGAACAGGCTGATCGGCCAGCTGAACGGAATCAAGAAGATGATTGCGGAGGGCGTCGGCTGCGAGGACGTCCTCATGCAGGTGAACGCCGTCAACGGCGGCATTCACAGGCTCTCCTTCCTGATACTTGAGGAGCACGTGCGCCACTGCGTGCGGGAGGGGATCGAACATGGCGAGGCGGACGAGACGATCGAGAATCTCGCCCAGGCGCTGGACAGTTTCTCGAAGATCATCTAGGAGGTGCGGGTCATGGGCGTGCTGCTTGCCTTCTGGAATGTCCTTGCGATGATGGCCCCGTGGCTGCTGGGCGGGTTTCTGCTGGCGGGCCTCGTGGGGCGGCTGATTCCCCGCGAGTGGGTGATCAAGGTCATGGGCGCGAGCCGCGGGTGGCGCGGCGTTCTCAACGCCGTCCTGCTCGGCGTGCCGCTGCCGATCTGCTCGTGCGGCGTGCTGCCGCTGGCGGCGGGGCTGCGCAAGGCCGGGGCCGGACGCGGCGCCACGGCGGGCTTTCTCATCTCCACGCCGCAGACGGGCGTTGACTCCATCTGCGCCACGTATGCGCTGATGGGGCCCGTCTTCGCAATCGCGCGGCCCCTCGCCGCCTTCGCGACGGGCCTCGTGGGGGGCTTTGCCGTGGACGCGGTGGGTGGCGCGGAACAGGCCCAGGACCCGCAGCCGAAGACCTGCTGCTGCAAGTGCCATTGCGGGGGGCACGGGCACGCGGAGGCCCCGGTCGCCGCGCGGAGGCCCCTCGTCCTCGACATTCTGAACAGGGCCTACAACGAGCTTCTGGGGGAGATTGTCCGCCCGCTGGTCGTGGGGCTCGTCATCTCCGCCGCGGTCACCGTGTTCGTGCCGGACGCCTTCTTCGCGGAGGTCTTCGGCGCCCGCGACTGGCTTGCGATGCCGACGATGGTCCTGATCGGGTTCCCGATGTACGTCTGCTCGACGGCCTCGATTCCAATCGCCGCGTCGCTGGTCCTCAAGGGGCTCACTCCCGGTGCCGCGTTCGTGTTCCTGATGGTGGGGCCCGCGATCAACGCGGCGTCGCTTGCGACGGTCTCGCGTCTGATTGGCGCGCGTGCGACGATCGTCTATGCGGTCGTCATCGGTCTGGGTGCCATCGCCTGCGGCGTGTTGGTGAACCTGCTGCCCTTTGACGTCCTGCCGACGCTGAAGAACTGCTGCTCGACCGGCGCGACGGGCCTCTTCGAACATCTCTGCGGCGGTGTGCTGGCGGCCCTTGTCGTCTGGCACCTTGTCAAGGGCGCCTTTCCCCATGGACCTCTGGCCGCCTCATGCCGATGAGCGACCCTGAGTTGTGCGGACGACTTGTCCCCTCGAATTAGAAACTCCGGGTGTTTGCAAAGGAGCGGTTCTCGCGAACCGCCTGTTGCCCCGGGCAGATGTTACCGAGAGATTGCCCACTTCCCGCCGATGTCGCGTCATATCGACCCGACAGAACAGAATATCTCCTAGGCGATTCTGAATTCTACTGCCGAGTGGAATTTATTCTACTGCCGAGTAAAAGAAATTCTACTGCGCAGTAGAATTCCATCCACTGCCGAGTAGAATTCGTAGTCGTCTAGGCGAAAGCACTCGCCCATCGAGACGATCCCCCTCCTTCAACCTCGCCGCCGCCCCATCGCGGGGCTTTAAGAACCTCCAAGCCCTTTGCAATGCCCGGAGCTTGTCATTTTCACGGCTCGGGGATTTCCCATGGGGTGAATTTCCGCTTGCCATCCGAGGTCGGGTTTGCTAAAGTGGCATCGTCGTGATTCAAAGTGTTGTGCAACGGGGTTCCGTGGGGTGTGCCCGGGGAGCCCAAACAAGGAGAAAGACAATGAGAGGGAAAGTTCTTTTGGCCGCGCTGGTGGCCGGGGTGATGTCGTCCACGGCGCTGGCGGCGGACTGGTATGTGTCCGCCACGGTCGGGAAGAAGAAGAATGCGGGCACCACGAAGGAGGCGCCGCTGAAGGCGATCTGGGACGCCATCCGAAAGGCCGCGGACGGCGATACGATCTACATCGCGGGTGGCAAGTACTACGGGCAGACCTCCGTGGGGTGGATCGGCATGGACAAGGGGCTGACGCTGAAGGGGGGCTACTCGGACGACTTCGCCACGCGCGACATCACGGGCACGCCCACGCTTCTTCAGCCCAAGAACGAGCAGAACATGACCAGGCCGAACTTCGGCACG
>JBJEWG010000187.1:0-2009 GCA_051884935.1 Kiritimatiellia bacterium
GTTCGTCCTGGCACTGGGCGACGAGCCCCGTGGGCAGGTGCGTCATGCGGATGGCGGAATAGGTCGTGTTCACGCCCTGGCCGCCGTGCCCGCCCGCGCAGAAGATGTCGATGCGGATGTCCTTCTCGGGGATCTCGATGTCGTCGTCCGTCTCGTCCGCCTCCGGGAACACGATGACCGTCGCGGCGGAGGTGTGGATGCGCCCCTGCGCCTCCGTCACCGGCACGCGCTGCACGCGGTGGCCGCCGCTCTCGAAGCGGAACGCGCCGTAGGCCCCCTCGCCGACGACCGTGAAGAGCACTTCCTTGTAGCCGTCGAGGGAGGTCTGGGAGGCGCTCATCACGTTGACCTTCCACCCCTTCGCCTCGCAGTAGCGCGAGTACATGCGGAAGAGGTCCCCCGCGAACAGCGCCGCCTCGTCGCCGCCCGTCCCGGCCCGCACCTCGAAGACGGCGTTGCGCCCCTCCAGCGGGTCCGGCGGCAGCAGCCCCGCCAGCACGGCGAGCTCCGCGTTCGGGATCTCGGCCTTCAGGCGCTCGATCTCGCCCTTCGCCTCCTCGGCGAAGTCGGGGTCCTCCAGCAGCGACTCGTTGCCCTCGATGTCGTCGAGGATCTTGAAGTAGCGCTTCGCCGCCGCCTCCAGCTTTCTGAGGGCGGTGTGCTCGCGCACCGTCTCGCGGTAGCGCCGCGCGTCCGAAATGACGACTGGATCGCCCATCGCGGCCTCCACCGCGGACAGACGATCCAGCACCTTCGCGATTTGGTCCTTTGAAACCAACGCCTACTTCGCGAACTTCGCGTAGCGCTTCTTGAACATGTCGACGCGGCCTTCCGTATCGACCATCGTCTTCTGCCCCGTGAAGTACGGGTGGCACGCCGAGCAGGTGTTCACCTGCATCTCGGCCTTCGTGGAGCGGGTGTGGATGACGTTGCCGCACGCGCACGTGATGGTGGCGTCGACGTACTTGGGGTGGATACCGTCTTTCATGATTCTACCTTTCGCAAAAATGGAGCCGTTATGATACCAAACCCTGCCGAGAAAGGCAAGCGGCAAGTGAATCCTTCTAGTTTACCGCCCAGAAGCTCGGTCGGTGGGCGACGTTCGATACGCAATCCGCCGTCCCTGCCACATTCCGTTCTCCGGCAGTCCGGCGATCCCAGGGGCGATCCAGCCCGTCGATCCCCTGGCGACATACGTCGTCAAGTTGTCCGGCGCATCGTAATACAGGGCGCGCACATTCGGGGCGTTCCCGTCAAAATGAACCTCGACAACTCCTGAATGAGCAAAGACGGTATCCCCAATATGCGTCACGCTCGATGGAATCGTCACCGACGTCAGGGCGGTACAACCGGAAAACAGATCCCTTTCAATACTCGTCACGCGCGGCGGAATCGTCACCGACTCAAGGCCACGACAATTTTCAAATGCACGCTTCCCGATACGCGTAACTTCGCATTTCCCCAGCCTGGACGGGATGACAATACGCCCCGCAAACCGATTGGGTTCAACAATTTCGGCCTTGTTCCCATCATGAATCGTGTATGTCCAGATTATACCCGCAGAATCCATCCACGTCTCCGCGAACAGGGGACAAGTCAAACACGCGACAATCAGCCCAATCATCTTCAGATTTTTCATCTTACGTCCTCTTCCACAAGCGCCAAACCACTCATAGACCCACCAAAACGCTCGTAGTGTAGCAGACCTCAATAGGATGCGTCAAGACGGACAGAACCTTGAAATCAATGGGAAACTCCGAGCGTTCCGCCGGGTCGTCGTCTATCCGGCCATCTGCCGGGCCGTCTACTCGCCCGGCAGACCCGCCGCCCAACCATCCGCGCCACCGCCATGCGGTGCCCCGGGCACCGCCGAGCAACCCGAGCGGGTGACGCTGGAGGCTACGGCATTTTCCTCCCGACGGAACGGCAGATCAGCACCGACCCAACGGCAGAATCCCCCCGACATCCGGGATTCACTTGCGCAACCAAACAAATTCTCTTGCGCAAGT
>JBJEWG010000188.1:0-1994 GCA_051884935.1 Kiritimatiellia bacterium
TCGGCAACGATCGCCGTCTCGCGGCTGAGGTCTTCACGACCCGCTTCGGTGCCGCGTCCCCGGCATCGAGCACCTTTCCGTCGCCCCGCCCGGACAGAACGCCCCAGACGACGGCACCGCCGATACCGAGGGCGATGGCCGCGAGCACACAGCGAAGAAGCACTCGCCTGCTCCGTCGGCCCGCGCCCGCCAAGGCTCCTCTGCCCGGCCTCGGCGCCGTCACCGGGCATACATCACTTCCGCTGGGTACGTTCCAGGCCATTGCTCTCGTTTCTTTCTCTTGGATGAGGGCCGTCGTCACAGGCGCCCGGAAATCGAAGGCCCGCCCGCACGGTGCGGACGGGCCTTCCTCGACAATCAGTGAATCGCCGACTACCGCTGTCTGCGGCGGAGCGCGAGGCCCGCGACACCGAGGAGCATCAGCAGTCCGCTCGTCGGTTCGGGGATGTCACCCGACGAGCCGCCGAATTCCTTGTACGTGGCCGTCGCTGAGGCAAAAGACGGCAATACCGCCGGCGCGCTCTCGGGCGGAGCCGCGTTGGGGTCATACACGTAATCCGCGCCCGCGTAAGCAGAGGAGACGGCATACTGCGAACCGTCCGCCGAAATGACGACGTAGTAGAACGAGTCCGTCTTGGTGAGCGCCGCATCTGACGCCGTACCAGAAGCCAGATAGTTCCGACCCGACAACGCAATGACACCCGAGTCAACCGCCGCAGCTGCAACCGCCGTGGCGGAGTCCCACGTGTCGATCACCGCGCCGGCCATAACATAGACCGTGTAGTCCTTCGTCGCCGCAGTCCCGGAGACCTTCCAGTTTACTGCTGCCGCCTGAACGGAGACCGCCATCGCGATCACCGCAAAAGCCATTATAATCTTCTTCATGAATTCATTCCTTTTTCTGTTTCCTGTTTTACTGTGCGGCAAACAGCCCATTGCCATCCGTCGCAGTAAATCGTCTGGTGTTACTTGACGTATTCGATCGTGAACGCACCCGTCGTTGCCTTCGCCCAAAAACCGCTCTGTGCCGTAATCTTCACATCGACAATGTTTCCTGCAACGTCACACCAACCCGCCTTAGTTGAACCTTCATCCGAGCCGTCGTCATACCAGCCGTCGTTCAGGAACCAGTACATATCGGGCGTACCGTCGGCTTTTACGACCTGAATATGCGGCGCAGTCGCCATCCAAACATCGTCGTCATCGTAGTTGACACCCACAATGTCGGGGAAGGAAACCTTCGTGCTGTCGTTGAGATTGACATCAGTCGGGTAGACATTGGCCTGAATCGAGAAGATGGAGGCCGGTACCTTCACCTCGGTCGAATCAGCCGCGGCGACCTGACCCACGCCATGAATTATCCGATCTTCGACATCTGCATTCTTGGTCCAGAATCCCGCCCCCGGAACAATCTCAAGATCGACAAGGTTTCCTGCAACATCACACCAACCCGCCTTAGTTGAACCTTCATCCGAGCCGTCGTCATACCAGCCGTCGTTCAGGAACCAGTACATATCGGGCGTGCCGTCGGCCTTCACGATCTGAATGTGCGGTGCGGTCGCCATCCAAATATCCTCATCATCGTAATCGACACCGGGAAGTCCCTTGAAGGTTGTATCAAGCGCCAACTTCCCCGTCTCCACAATCTCAAACTGCGCCCCGCACTGGCTGAATTTGTTCGCCCCGATGGTCTTGTCCATATACCCCACGACATTGGCCGATTCGACGTCGGCTTTTGCCCCTACTGCCGCGCTGTAAAGCCAAACTATTGGGGATGGGTGATGCCGTGCTCCGCCTTGGACCCGTTAAGTGGCTTTTTACCCGTACATTCTGAATAATCCGTGCCATTCTAAATAATGTGTGGGCATCTGGTCCGCCTATGACTGTCTGTCCACGACAGGATGGCGGGGGATGGATCGCGGCCTACGGTTTTGTAAACCGCTGGTCGGGTCTGTGGTCCAAGGGAACATATCGCCCGGTATCCGAGGAAATCG
>JBJEWG010000189.1:0-1992 GCA_051884935.1 Kiritimatiellia bacterium
CCTACAAGCTCAACGGCGGCAACTCGGCGCTCTACTTCCGCGCGGCGGAGGAGGATATCCCGTGGGTGCTCAAGGGCTTCCAGAACGAGATCGCCGGCAACGCCAAGGACAGCGCCCTCTGGCACACGCAGGGCAAGACGACGAAGGGGCGCGGCTGGGTCGCCTCGAACGACGCGCTCGTCGAGAAGGTCCGCGACGCGAAGGGCGGCTGGAACACGGTCTCGACGATCGCGGTCGGCGACCGCATCGTGAACCGCATCAACGGGTTCGAGACGTTCGACATCGTTGACCCGATCTGCGAGAAGACGGGCAAGCTCGGGTTGCAGCTGCACGGCGGCTGCAAGAACGAGATGCGCTTCATGAAGTGGGAGGTCATGCCCGTTCCCGCCTGGATGCTGGAGCACATCGCCCGCTAGCGGCCCGACCGCCCCAAACTCGGAGTTGATGGAGTCTTATGAAATACTATCTAGCGATTGACATCGGGGCCTCTTCGGGCCGCCATATTCTCGGGCACGTCGAAGACGGGAAGATGGTTCTTGAGGAGGTCTACCGGTTCGACAACTCGCAGGTCCGCCGGAACGGACACGACTGCTGGGACCATGAGGCGCTTGCGCGCAGCGTGATCGAGGGCATGGCCCGGTGCGCTCAGCTCGGCAAGGTGCCGTGCACGATCGGCATCGACACGTGGGCCGTTGACTACATCCTCCTCAAGGAGGACGGCACGCCGTGCTCCGACATGGTGGCCTACCGCGACGCGCGCACGAAGGGCATGGACGCGGTCGTGGACGCCGCCCTCCCGCTCGCGGAGCTCTATGCCCGCACGGGCATCCAGAAGCAGCCGTTCAACACGATCTACCAGCTCATGGCGCTCAAGCAGGAGCATCCCGAGCAGCTTGCGGCGGCGGACCGCCTTCTGATGGTGCCGGAATACCTCAACTACGTCCTCACGGGCCGGAAGGCGAACGAGTACACGAACGCCTCCTCGACGAATCTGCTCAACGCGCGCGGGAAGACGTGGGACTGGGAGGTCATCGACCGCCTCGGGCTGCCGCGCCGGATCTTCGGCGAACTTCAGATGCCGGGCACGACGCTGGGGGGCCTCACGTCGGCCGTCCAGGCCGAGGTCGGGTATGACGCGACGGTCGTTCTGCCCGCGACGCACGACACGGGCAGCGCGTTCCTCGCCGTGCCCGCGCGCGACGACCGGGCCGTCTACATTTCGAGCGGCACGTGGTCCCTGCTGGGCGTGGAGAACGCCGAGCCAATCACCACGCCCGCGTCGCAGGCGGCGAACTTCACGAACGAGGGCGGCGCGTGGCACCGCTTCCGCTACCTCAAGAACATCATGGGCCTCTGGATGATCCAGAGCATCCGCCGCGAGCTCAACGGCGTGGACTACGTCGAGGGCAAGGCGAAGACGGCGACCTGGACGCTCGCCGACTACGCGCGCGGCCGGACGTATTCCTTCAACGACCTCGAAACGGCGGCGAGGGGCGCGGCCGCGTTCGCCGGCACGGTGGACGCGAACGACGCGCGCTTCCTCGCGCCCGACTCGATGATCGCCGAGGTGATCGCGGCGGCGGACGTGAAGCCGACGACGGTGGGCGAGCTGATGCAGTGCGTCTACAAGTCGCTTGCGAAGTGCTATGCGGACGCGATTGCGAACCTCTCCTCGCTGACGGGCCGGGCCTACACCTCGGTGAACATCGTGGGTGGCGGCTCGAAGGACGGCTACCTGAACGCGCTCACCGCCGCGGCCACGGGGCTTGAGGTCTTCGCGGGGCCGACGGAAGGCACCGCGATCGGCAATCTAATCATCCAGTTCATCGCCAGCGGCGAGTTCGCGGATCTCGCCGAGGCGCGGGCCTCGATCCGCACGAGCTTCGGCGTCGCCCCCGTGGCGTGACCGTGGTGAACAGTTGGAAGGAACAAACGGAAATGATCATTCTCCTGAAGAAGAACGTGCGCGAAGCACAGATTGAGAACCTTAAG